>CAZMSI010000001.1:0-43923 GCA_964568895.1 uncultured Sideroxydans sp.
CTGCCCAGGGCAGGGCGGTCAGGAATTCGTTGTGCTGTACCAGGATGCGCCATATTACCCAGATCGATGCCAGGCCGCCGCCGAACGCCAGTGTGCTGCGCATGAAGCGCCATGAGGATTTTGATAGGACAACGCCCAGCAGCGCGGCGAAGACACCCAGCAGGATAACTTTGCGCGTTGCGGTGAGTGGTTCGATGCCGAGAACGCCAATCATGAAGGCGGTTACCAGGAATCCGGCAATCAGGGCCAGCCCGCTCAGGTTCCAGCGCCGGAGCAAAGCCGCTGCGAGCAGCGCCGTAAAGAATGGTGCGATACCGCCTTGCATGGCGGGATGGTTCAATAGATCTTGCAACTCGTTCTCCCTAGTTATTCGGGTTGGTTGCGTCGGGCAACCCGGGTTTCGTCATTGCCGATTGAATGGCGCCAAATTTATTCTAATTTAAACCGGTAGTTGCGCTGAAAAAACGCTGCCAAGCGTGCGTAAAATTTATTTTTAAATACAGCATCCAATTCGCAGCTTGAATCTTTCAAAAAAGTACGACCTTGAGTTGTGCCGATGGTTCCCGGCGCGCTGGTGGCGGGCGGCAAAATGGTAGATTGAGACGGCATTCAACCTGATGGAGTTTGCGGCACGCAATGTATGTTCCTTTTGTACTCACCCGCTTGGCGGCTCTGTCCGGCATCATGGTGGATCGCGTGCTGTTCAAGAACGACCTGCGCAACGCGGTCCGGGTGCCGCGGCATTGCATTCCGCTTAATAGCAGTGTTTCAATCAAAACAATAAAGGCTTGCCGGAGCAAGCCTTTATTGTTTTGTGCGGTGCGTGTGTCAGTGCCGTGCTAGCCAGATTCGATATACAACATGTTTCGGCTCCGCGATTGTAGTGGCGGATGTTGCTGCCGGCGGAGCAGTTTTCTGCGCCATGGTTGGCGGCGGAGCGGTATTGGTGCTGGAAGACTTGTCGGGTTCGGCCTTGTTGCCGGAACCGGCACCGCCGCCATCCATGGGGGCGCTGTCATCGTCTTCATAATCCTCGTCATCATATTTTATGCGCGGCGGATTGCCGTCATAGACCAGGTTGCGCCGGCGTGACAGGTATGCATCGCGGATAAAGGAATAGCGATCGATCACGGCCTGATTCAGAACTTTTTCCTGGCTTATGAATTCTGCGCGTTTATTGACAGCCTGCAGCAGATATACCTGGTTGCGGGTGCGCATATCGTTGATGCGGCGCAATCTGCTGGGACGGCTGTCGACATACAGTCCAATGCTGTCGCGCAGGGTGCTGGGGCCGAGGATTGGTAGCATCAGATAAGGGCCGTTTTCAACACCCCAATAGCCGAGGGTCTGGCCGAAATCCTCGTTATGTTTCGGATAGCCAACGACGCTCGCGGCATCCACCAGGCCGAAGGCGCCAACCGTAGTATTGATCAGCAGGCGGCCGGTATCCGAAAAGGCCTGTCTCGGCTTGAATTGCA
Organism: uncultured Sideroxydans sp.; assembly: GCA_964568895.1. Lineage (GTDB taxonomy): Bacteria > Pseudomonadota > Gammaproteobacteria > Burkholderiales > Gallionellaceae > RI-121. Next base: position 1,479 of record CAZMSI010000001.1, read on the forward strand.
ACAAGTCGTTCAGGGTGACGACAATATCGTCCAGGTTGGAAAAGAAATTATGCACCATGATTTTGCCTGTCTGGGGCATGACGGCGTTATAGCCCTTGGCTGCAGGCTTGAGCACCAGCTTGTCCACGGTATCGTTGAACTTGTAGATGCTGCGGTTCAGCGGTTCCAGGGGATCCTGCGGATTACGGTACGCCGAAGTCGAAGCGCAGCCGCTCAGGACAAGAATGGCGAGCAGGGACAGTAATCGGGAAATGACCATGTAGCAATTATTCTTAAGTTATTGGCGCAATTATAGGAGGAAAGGCGGCATTGGCAAAGTGGCCGGCAGGATTCGCCGGATTGCGGATTGGGTATCGTGCCGGTTATTTTTCCGGCGCAGCAAGGCTGGCGATGCGGAATTGGAAATGGCCGGCTTGGCGGTCGGCGAAATAGTCCTGCAGGGTAAAACGTACCGGCCGGAAGGCGAGCTGGTCCCACGGGATATCCTGTTCCGCAAATAAACGCACATCCAGGCTTTCCACGCCGGGACTGAAAACCGGATCCAGCAGTCTGGCGCGGAACAGCAGTTGCACCTGGTTGATATGGGGCAGGTTGTACAGCGCATACAGATCGCCCACCTCGATGCGGGCGTTGGCTTCTTCCAGCGTTTCACGCGCCGCACCCTCCATGGTTGTTTCGCCGTTTTCCATGAATCCTGCCGGTAACGTCCATAAGCCGTGACGCGGCTCAATAGCGCGGCGGCACAGCAGGATGCGTCCATCCTCCCATTCCGGGATGGCGCCGATCACCAGCTTGGGGTTGTGATAGTGGATGGCGGCACAGGCGGTGCAGATGTGGCGTTCGCGATTATCATCCGGCGGTTGGCGCAGTTCCACGGGTGCGCCGCATTCGGGACAGTATTTCACGCTGCTTCCAGGGGGCGGCAAGTCATGACGCTATCCCCAGAATTGCCACCACGGCTTTTTGCCCTTTTGCAGGATGAATTTTTTCCCGTGGGTATTCAGATCGAGCACGCGCTGTGCATCGTCGCGCAGCTTTGGCATGTCCATGGCGTCATAGGACTTGACCATGATTTTCAGCGCATCGTGCGTTTCCGGAGAGCTTGGATAGTTGGTGAGCACGTCTATCGCGCGGTCTACTGCGGCCACATAGGCGCCATGCTGCATATAGTAGTCGGCAACATGGATTTCATGCCGCGCCAGCGTATTGATCAGGTACTGCATGCGCACCTTGGCGTCGGGCACGTATTTGCTGTCGGGGAAGCGCGTCACCAGTTCCCTGAATGCGTCAAAGGAATCCTGCGCACCCTTGGGGTCGCGGTCGGCAAGGTCCTGCTGAATGAGGGCGCCGAAATAACCAAGGTCTTCGTTGAAGTTGATCAACCCCTTGAGGTAGTAGGCATAGTCTACATGCGGGCTGTTGGGGTATTGCTTGATGAAGAGCTCCGTTGCGGAAAGCGCCGATTCCTGCTCCTCCGCCTTGTAATAGGCATAGGCAATCTCCAGTTGCGCCTGCTGCGCATAACGGCCGTAGGGATAGCGTGATTGCAGCTTCTGCAGCAGTCCGACGCTGTCGTCATAATTGCCGTCATCCATCTGGGACATTGCATCTGCATAGATATCTGCCGCCGGCCTGACTTTGCCGGAGTCCTCGCTCGGCAAGGGAGTGAAAAGACTGCACGCAGTTAGGGAGAGCAGCAAAATTAAGGCTAAACTATGGCGCATGGTTGAATCCGAGAAAAAATTATCCGGCAATTATACCAAAGGCAGGCAATCCACTACGCAACAAGTTGCGTGTAGAGTTGACACTACCAAAGGCAGGCAATCCACTACGCAATCAATTGCTCAGGATGATACTGATTTGGACGACGAGACAGGTCTCGACGAAGCGGTTCCGCTGGAATTGACCGTGCCTGGCGAATGCGGCGGCATGCGCTTCGACCAGGCGCTGGCGAAGATGCTGCCGGAATATTCACGCAGCCGGCTGCAGGACTGGATAGCGCAGGGGCTGGTGACGCTGGATGGTGCCGCCGCGACCATCAAGCAGAAAGTGTCGGGTGGCGAGGCCGTCATGGTGCAACCGCAGCTTCATCCTTCCGAGCAGCCCTATCGTGCCGAGGACATTCCGCTCGACATCGTGTATGAGGACGACAGCATCCTGGTCATCAATAAGCCGGTGGGACTGGTGGTGCACCCGGGCAGTGGCAACTGGCAAGGCACATTACTCAACGCCTTGTTGCACCATGCGCCGCAACTGGCGCAAGTGCCGCGTGCCGGCATTGTGCACCGTCTGGACAAGGATACCAGTGGCCTGCTGGTAGTAGCCAAAACACTCACTGCGCAGACCGCACTGGTGCGGCAACTGCAGGCGCGCAGCGTGCACCGCGAATATCTCGCGTTGGCTTGGGGGGAAGTGGCGCACGGTGGCACAGCGAATGCACCCATTGGCCGCCATCCCGCGCAGCGTACCAAAATGGCGGTGATCGATAATGGCAAGCCCGCAGTTACGCATTACAGCATAGAGGAACATTTTCCCGATATTTCGACAAGCTCAAGAAGTTGTACGCTGTTGCGCTGCAAGCTGGAGACCGGGCGCACCCACCAGATCCGCGTTCATCTTGCATCCATTGGCCATCCGCTGGTGGGCGACAGCACCTACATCAAGGGGCCGCAGAAGTGTTCGCCGCAACTGCGCCCCATTCTTTCCGCTTTTCCGCGCCAGGCGCTGCACGCGGAGCGGCTGGGGCTGGAACACCCGGTTACCGGGGAATGGATGGAATGGCAGGCACCACTGCCGGACGACATGCGGCAACTGCTGCAACGGATCAGGGAGTGTGCTCATGGGCCAGCTTGAACATTGCATCATTCCGGACTGGCCCGCGCCGCCCAACGTAAAGGCGCTGCAGACCACGCGCAACGGTGGGGTCAGCTCCGCGCCCTATGACAGCCTTAATCTCGGCGACCATGTCGGCGACGCGCCGCTGGTGGTGGCGCGTAACCGCATGTTGCTGGCTTCGCTGCTGCCGAGCGAGCCGGTGTGGCTGAAGCAGGTACATGGCACGACAGTGATAGATACCGAAGTTGCCGGTTGTGGAGCCCCCGAGGCCGATGCCTGCATTTCGCGCCATCGTGGTGCGGTGTGTGTGGTGATGACCGCCGATTGCCTGCCAGTGCTGCTGTGTGACGAACAGGGCAGCGTGGTGGCTGCGGCACACGCCGGCTGGCGCGGTTTGTGCGACGGCGTGATCGAGCAGGCGGTGCGGGCAATGAACGTGCCGCCGCAGATGCTGATGGCGTGGCTGGGGCCGGCTATCGGGCCGCATGCGTTTGAGGTGGGCAGCGAGGTGCGCGAGGCGTTCATCGCCAGACAGTCGCAGGCTGCAACGGCCTTCCTGCCCGGGGTGCCCTGCAAGTGGCTGACCGACCTCTATCGGCTTGCGCATCTGCGCCTGAATGCGCTCGGCGTCACCCGCGTTCACGGTGGCGGCCTGTGCACCTATACCGAACGCGAGCGCTTCTTTTCCTACCGGCGCGATGGCGTTACCGGGCGCATGGGAACTTTCATCTGGCTGGAATGATATGCCGTAGTGCTAGAATGCAGCCAGTCGCTCGGGAGAAACAGGATGTACCACACCATTGAACAATTCATCGGCAACACACCGCTTGTCAAACTGAAGAACATTCCGGGCTATACCAGTAACACCCTGCTCGCCAAACTGGAAGGCAACAATCCCGCCGGCTCGGTGAAGGATCGTCCGGCGCTGTCGATGATCGTGCATGCCGAGCAACGCGGCGACATTCAGCCCGGCGATTCGCTGATCGAAGCGACCAGCGGCAATACCGGCATTGCGCTGGCGATGGCGGCGGCGGTGCGGGGTTACAAAATGATCCTGGTGATGCCGGAAAACCAGAGTGTGGAACGCATCAAGACCATGCGTGCATTCGGCGCCGAGTTGATACTGACGCCGAAGGAGGGCGGCATGGAACAGGCACGCGACACGGCCGAGAAGCTGCGCGTGCAGGGCCACGGCATGATACTCGACCAGTTCGCCAACCCGGACAATCCGCTCGCGCACTATGAAGGCACCGCACCGGAAATCTGGCGCGACACCGAGGGCGGCATCACCCATTTCGTCAGCAGCATGGGCACCACCGGTACCATCATGGGCTGCTCGCGTTTCTTCAAGGAAACCAATCCGGAGATCCAGGTGATCGGTGTGCAGCCGGCGGAGGGCGCGCAGATCGCCGGCATCCGCAAATGGCCGGAAGCCTACCTGCCGAAAATCTACGATCCGAAAAACATCGACACGGTGGAATATGTCACCCAGCAGGAAGCCGAGGAAATGACACGCCGTCTGGCCAGCGAGGAAGGAATTTTCTGCGGTGTTTCCTCCGGCGGTGCGCTGGCCGTTGCCATGCGCATATCGGAATCGGTGAAGAACGCCACCATCGTGTTCATCGTGTGTGACAGGGGCGATCGCTATCTGTCCACCGGGGTGTTCCCCGCATAGTCAGTAGTCTTGGTCCTTGAACGCGGCCGTCGAACCGTCCATCGCCTGCTCGAGTTGCTGCCGCGTCAGCGGTCCCTGATGCTGGCCAACCAGTTTGCCGGAGGGTGAATAGAGGAAGCTGGTTGGCAATCCGCTTACACCGCCGAAGTCGCTGGCAATGTCCTCATTGCCGAATACGATGGGATAGGAGATGGCCTTGTTCTTCACCACGTTGGTTACGTCCTGTCTGGCACGGTACATAACCGCCACACCGATGACCTGCAAATCCTTGTGTCGCTCCTGCATTTTGACCAGGTCCGGCATTTCCGCCAGGCAGGGCGGGCACCACGGTGCCCAGAAATTGACCAGCACCCATTTGCCGTGCAGTCCGTTCAGAGAGATACGGATGCCGTTGCTGGACAGCAGAGACCAGTTGTCGGCGCGGGCATTCAGGCTGAATGCCGATGCGAACAGCAGCGCTGCAATCAGCGCCACCGTCCGCAGGGCAGTGTGTCGTACTTCTCTCACGGCCGTTCAGACAGCAGCTGGTCGAATAAAGTTCATTCGAAAGATTGTCTCACACCCAGCGTCAGCGTGTAGCGCGGGACGAGCTGCAATGAATTGACATCCTGGTATACGGGAAGCTGCACGAAGCCGTAGAGGCTGGTGCCGCCGCCAATCCGCAGCGTGGCGCCGGGCGCGAGGTAGGCCAGCGTGCCGCCGGTAGCGGCACCGCCAGTCAGCGCGTCGGGCGGCGTGGCGGCCGCGCCGGTATCCGGACGGCGATGGACCAGGTTGAGTTGCAGCATGGGCGTGAATTTCGCTCCGAATTTTGCCTGATGGATGCCGGTATTCAGCGAATAAGTGTCGCCGGGATGGTAATCCAGGCCGCCAAAGGATTTGGTTGCAACGGCATGTTGCACGGTTCCCTGTACGAACCAGCCGTACTTGCTGAAAGTGCCGGAAGTGTAGCCGCCGAGAATAAGATCGGTCGAGCCGGTGCCGATCTGCAGGCTGGGGTCCACGGCCGAGCCGTCGTTGAATGTTGTGTTGGTGCTCCCGGTCGGCAGTTTTGCGCCGACGATCAGGCCGGAGGTGCGGTCGGCGGAAAAACCGGTGTAGCGTCCGACGACGCGAATGTCGCCGATGCTGCTGTCAGACGAACTGAGGTAGGTAGAGCCCAGCGGGACGGTGCTGCCGTAGGTGCCGTGGGTGCGGTCAAGGTAAGGGACATGAACGCTGATGCCCCAGACGTCGCCGGTATAGTTCAGCGAGGCAGTGATGGTTTGTGTTCTGGTGAAAGACTCGATTTCCTGGCCCGCCGCCAGCAGGCTGCCGATCTGCGCGGCGGATGCGCTGCCCGTGCCATAGCGTTGCTGATTCTGGTTGAGGTAGCTGTATGCGAGATCGAACGAGAAGCCGGGCGTAGTGTTGATGCCCTGGGTTTGCCAATTGGTGGACAGTGTGCAGCCGCAGGCGGCGCAGGCGGATGCCTGTCCGGCATTGACCAGACCGGTGCCGGCGATGATCAGGCTGAGCGCGATTCGCAAAGCCGGACGCAGCCGGCTGGCGTGAAGCTGTTGCATGAAAACTCCCCCTGTTTAGTGATTATTTAAAGCATCACAATTCTAGCGGGAAGCGTGGTGCGAACACTGCGACATATTGCCGCAGGGAGGCAGGTTCTGGTTCTAGTCGGCCCGGGCAATCTGCGGCTGTCTGGCCAGCGGCGGGTTCTGTGCGAAGTAGCGCTTGATGCCATCGAAAATCGCATGCGCGATTTTTTCCTGGAATTTCGGATTGCGCAGGTGTCTTTCCCCGCTGGGGTTGCTGATGAACGCGGTTTCCACCAGGATCGACGGGATGTCCGGCGCCTTCAGCACGGCGAAGCCGGCCTGTTCGACATAGCCGCGGTGCAGGTTGTTGACGTCTCCCAGGTCGCCCAGCACGAACTTGCCCAGCTTCAGGCTGTCGCTGATGGTGGCGGTCTGCGACAGGTCGAGCAGGGTGCGCGCGAGATAGGGGTCCTTGGGATCGATGTTCACGCCGCCGATCAGGTCGGCCTCGTTTTCATTTTTCGCCAGCCAGCGCGCGGCGGCGCTGGTGGCGCCATGTTCGGACAGCGCGAACACCGATGTGCCGCTGGCCCTGGAATTGACGTAGGAATCGGCATGGATCGAGACGAACAGGTCGGCATGCGCGCGGCGCGCCTTGACCACGCGCGTGTGCAGCGGAATGAAGTAGTCGCCGTCGCGGGTCATTACCGCGCGCATGTCGTCGCTGGCGTCAATCAGGTCACGCAGCCTGCGCCCGATCGCCAGCGTGACGTTTTTTTCCAGCGTGCCGTGGCGGCCGTGCGCGCCGGGGTCTTCGCCGCCGTGTCCGGGGTCGATGACGATGGTCAGCTTGCGTGCCCTGAGCTCAGGCTGGGATTTGCTGGCGGTCCTGGTCGGGGAAGGTGTGCCGGCTTTTGCGATATCCATTTGCGCCGGCGCCCCGGCCGGTGAGGACGATGAACTTTGCTGCGTTTCCGGTGGCGTTACCGCCGGACTGCTTGCCGCGGCAGTGGTCTTGCTGTCCACCAGCGCCATCAGCGGATCGACCGGCGTTTCGGGATAGATGTCCAGCACCAGGCGGTAGCCATAATTCGCCACCGGCTTCAGGCTGAACAACTGCGGCTTGACTGCGGCCTTGAGGTCGAGCACCAGGCGTACCACGTCCGGCTTGAATTGGCCTATGCGTATGCTCTTGATGTATGGGTCGTCATTACCGACTTTTTTCACCAGTGTATCGAGCGGGCCGTGCAGGGCGACATTATCCAGATCGACCACCAGGCGCGAGGGGTTGTCCACGGTGAACATCTTGTAGCTGAGCGGCTTGGAGGATTCCAGAGCCAGCCGGGTATAGTCCTGGGCCGGCCAGATTCGGGCGGAACTGATGGCGATGGCGGCCTGCGCTTGCGGCAGCCAGAGCAGTACAAGCAGAGTGATCAGTTTGGCAATTTGCCTAAGCATTCCCTTCCTGTCGTAGTGTTCGCATTCAATGTAACCTTGCGCCCGTCAGGCAGTATTTCGAATCCGATCGTCATGTCCGCCTGCGGCAGCAATTCCTGTGCTTTCTCCGGCCATTCTATCAGGCATATGTTACAGCCGTTGAATTCATCCCGGAAACCCGCCGCTTCCCATTCGCTGGCGTCGCGGAAGCGATACAGATCGAAGTGGCGCAAGTGTAACCCAGCTGCTTCGTATAGCTCAACCAGCGCATAGCTCGGACTCTTTACCCGGCCGCGGTGGCCGAGCGCATGCAGCAGCGCGCGCACCAGCGTGGTCTTGCCCGCGCCGAGATCGCCCTGCAGCCAGATCGTAAGGCCGGGCCGTAGTACCTGCGCCAGTTTTGCGGCAAAGGCTGCGGTGGCGGCCTCATCGGCCAGCTGCAGGGTTATTGGGCTATCATCTGCGTCATGCAAAACACGGTACCTCAAGTCATCGATTACACCACGCTTGCCGCGAACATCAAGGAATGGGGCAGGGCGCTGGGCTTCCAGGCGGTGGGCATCAGCGATACCGAACTCGGCAGCGCCGAAGCGCGCCTGATGCAATGGCTGGCGCACGGCTATCACGGTGCGATGGATTATATGGCAAAACACGGTGCCAGACGTGCGCGCCCGGCCGAGTTGTTGCCCGGCACGCTGCGCGTGGTCTCGCTGCGCATGGACTATTACCCGCCGGCAGCGAAAGATGCCTGGCAAGTGCTGGATGATGGCAAGCGTGCCTTTATCTCGCGCTACGCGCTGGGGCGCGACTACCACAAGGTGCTGCGCAACCGCCTGGAGAAACTGGCGCGGCAGATACGTGCAGCAGTTTCGGATGCAGAATGCCGCGTGTTTGCCGACAGTGCGCCGGTGCTGGAAGTGGAACTGGCGCAGCGCGCACATCTCGGCTGGCGCGGCAAGCACACGCTGCTGCTGTCGCGTGAGCGCGGCTCGTGGTTTTTCCTCGGCGAGATCTACATCAACCTGCCGCTGCCGCTGGATGAACCGGCGCAAGACCATTGCGGAAACTGCACGCGCTGCATCGAAATCTGTCCCACGCAGGCCATCGTCGCACCGTACCAGCTCGATGCGCGGCGCTGCATCTCCTATCTCACCATTGAATTGAAAGACAGCATTCCCGTCGAACTGCGGCCGCTGATCGGCAACCGCATCTATGGCTGCGACGATTGCCAGCTGGTGTGTCCGTGGAACCGCTTTGCACAGGTCTCCGTCGAGCCGGATTTCACGGTGCGCAACGGGTTGGATGACATCAAGTTAACGGAGCTGTTCAGGTGGGAAGAAACGACCTTTGCGGAGCGCTTCGCCGGCAGCGCCATCCATCGCATCGGGCACGAACAGTGGCTGCGCAACATCGCGGTGGCGCTGGGCAACGCGCCACACAGTAACGAGGTGGTTGCGGTTTTGCAACATCGCGCGCAACACCCGTCCGTTCTGGTGCGCGAGCACGTCGCGTGGGCGCTGCAGCGGCAGGCACAGGACAAGGATTCTTGACAATTTCCCCTGCTCACTTAGAATTCGCGGTTCCCTTTCGGGCCGTTAGCTCAGTTGGTAGAGCAGTGGACTCTTAATCCATTGGTCGAGTGTTCGAGTCACTCACGGCCCACCAGATAACAAGGGGTTACGCTTTGCGTAACCCTTTTCCCCGGTAGTAACAGTTACATTCGTGAATGCGTGTTCTACGCGCGCTGAGGTAATAGATCGACAAGAGAAGATGAGAACCGGAAGAATATTGGTCTCTGTATTCCTTTTTTTCACTTTATCCGGATGTATCTATGTCCCGGTAGTCAAAGAAAGCGATTCCGGATCGGCTACATGCAAAACTTTCACAAAAAGCATGACGCTTGATGCGGTCCAGCTACAAGGGAATATATCAGGGCACTGCGGCAATCAGGGTTGCGCTGCATTGCTGGCTAGTGCTGCGGTTGTATCCGCAGGAAGCGCCATAATCTCGGGAAGTATTGTCGTGACGGGAAACACGCTGCATTGGCTGGAGTATCAAGGCACATGCAGTGATGGCTATCTCAATAAAACGAAGCAATTATTTTTCCATGCTCTGGGATTGGACAAACCAGCTAATGAAGTGCCTATTGAAAAGTCCGGGGAGGACTCGTAAATATCAACGACTCTGGTTTGTCATTTGTCGCTATTTTCATATGTCGAAAGATATAAAAGAACCATTATCACGACACCCATTCCCATTAATGCGTTATGCAGCCATGCGCTGACTATGCCTGCAAGCACAAGACCGATTACGAATATTGCTGCATTTTTCCAGGTGAATTTGATATGCATCATGTCTCCCCAATATTTAAGGAACAATGCCAGGGCAATTTAAAGTGCCCGCTTAGCCGTGTACTACAGAAATTGACTTGAAGGCAGGTGGAGTCTTGGCCCCGGTCACGTCGGCCAGCGTATATTTGTCCAACTCTGCGAGAAAATTGTTTTTTGCCCCGAACAGCACCCCTTTCAGATTGCAGGCCTTGGTGATTGCGCAGTTGTCCGTCTCTTTATTGAAGCATTCAAGCAGGTCCAGATCGGGTTCGGTTTTCCTGACCACCTCGCCGATGCCGATTTCGGCGGCAGGCCGTGCCAGCCTGATTCCCCCGTGCTTGCCTCTGCTGGTCAGGATATATCCGTTAAGTCCAAGCTCGTGCACCACTTTTACCAGGTGATTCCTGGATATTTTGTAGAAATCGGCCAGTTCGGAAATCGTCACGGTCTTGTCCTTGCTGTATGCAAGATACAGCAGGACGCGAAGCGAATAATCTGTATACAGGGTAAGGCGCATCTGAATAAATAAGCTGTTCGTTGTTGACAATATCAGCTGCCCGCAATAAGATGTATTTGAAATGTATCTTACATTGGGCATGCGAAATATTTCAGTGCTTTCTAATATACATTTGAAATGCCATATATACAATTATCCATGATTATTAAAGGAGGCAACAATGAGTCTTTTCGAGGAGATCGGTGGCGAAGCGGCAGTAAATGCCGCAGTGGACATTTTTTATCGCAAGGTGCTGCAGGACGACCGTATCAAGCAGTTTTTCGACGGCGTCGACATGGATAAACAGGCTGCCAAGCAGAAGGCTTTCCTGACCATGGCCTTCGGCGGCCCGAACAACTATACCGGCGAGGACATGAGGAAGGGGCACGCCCATCTTGTGGCCAGGGGCCTGAACGATTCGCACTTCGATGCCGTGGTGGAAGATCTCGCTGCGACGCTCAAGGAACTGAATGTCGCGGACAATCTGATCGCTCAGGTTGCAACCATCGCTGAAACCACCCGTAACGACGTTCTGGGCAGGTAATTTCAGTAATTCTTTATGGCGGGCCGCCTGGTGGCGGCCCGCCATATCTTTTTTCCCTGCGCTAACGCAGCGAGCAACGGCTCAAAACCATATTTCCGGGTAGCGGCGCGATTTCGGTATGTTGTTAACCAGCAGCGCGACGACCAGCAGGATGATCGGCCCGACCGTGGCCGGAAACAGCACATACCAGAATCCCAGGTTATGAATTTTGCCGGAGCCGATTACCGCGATGAGTGCGGTAGCGCCTCCGGGTGGATGCAGCGTGCGCGTGCCATGCATGACGGCAATTGCAGTGGCGACGGCCATTGATTCGGCGAGCCACAAGTGCTGGCTCATGAGTTTCCAGCAGAGCACGCCGATTGCCGCCGACAGGATATGCCCGCCAAGCAGGTTGCGGGGTTGCGCCAGCGGACTGCGGGGTGCGCCATACAACAGTACGGCGGTAGCGCCAAAGGAACCGATCATCAGCGCAATGTCGTGCCCTTCGAAAAACAGGCTGCTGCCCCATGCGACGCCCGCAATTCCCAGGAATGCACCGATCCACGACCACAGGATTTCTGCGTTGCTCACCCGCGGCGGGCCGCCGCGGGTGGAGCCTTTCATTTTGGAAAAGTACTGGCGCAACCGCATAGGCCTCTCAAATAAAGGGACGCAAGAAGTCTTTGCGCAGCAGCAGGCCAAGCAGTCTGCCGTCGGCGCCTGTCACAGGCATGCTGCGGCCTTTGTGGCCGCCGAAAGCTTTCATGACCTCCATGAATTCCGCATCGGGGCCGACCGTAACTGCCGGCTGCGTCATGGCTGTGCTTACCGGCATGCCATGGCAATGGTGGGTAAACTCAAACGAATCCTCGGACAACTTCAATGACAATTCCAGAAAGCTGCCGACCTTGAGACACCTGAGGAAATCGGTTTCCGTCAGCATGCCGATAACGATGCCGCCTGCGTCCACGACCGGAAGCCCCTTGTAGCCAGAATTGGCAAGCGTTCTTGCGGCCAGATCGAGCGGCATGTCCGGAGTGAGCGGTTGTTCGATTTTTCGCATGAGGCGGCTGGCCGTCATTCCGCTGAACAGGCTTTCGACCGCATGACGGCGGGCAAGCTGATAAATGGCCCGAAAGTCCTCGGTCGTGATATCCAGATAACCTGGAATGTGCCGCATCGCATCCAGAATATCTTCGTCGCTCAGGTTCAGCTCGGCCAGATCGTTATCTGGCTGGCCTTCCTTGTCGTTGCGAGATTGCTGAGTCATGATAGTATTAAGGTATATTTTAAGTATATCTTCTAAGGATATTGTACATTATCATTGGAATCAATACCCGACAAAAATAATAAGGACGGGTTGTTTTTTTGGAGAGAGGTAAGCGCCGGTGACCAAGATCATCTATCAAGGCCAGTCTTTTGACTGCGGGGAAAACGAGTCCGTGCTTGAAGCATTGACGGCGGGCGGGGTGGCGGTGCCTTCCTCCTGCAAGGCAGGTATCTGCCAGACCTGCCTGATGCGGGTAATCAAGGGGGAGGTCCCGGAAGAATCCCGCAAAGGCCTGAAGCCGACGCTTGCGGCACAGGGATATTTCCTGGCCTGCTCCTGTCACCCCGGCGCAGACATCGAGGTAGCGTTGCCGGAGCACGGGGCCGGCAGGTTGTCGGCCAGGGTGCTTGGCGTCGAACCGCTGAATGCCGACATTGCCAGCGTCAAACTCGCGCCGGCACGTCCTCTGGAATACCAGGCTGGCCAGTTCATCAATTTCTTCAAGGATGAAATGACCGCACGCAGTTTTTCCCTGGCCAGCGTGCCGGGGCTCGACGATGACCTCGAACTCCATGTGCGCAGGATTCCCGGCGGGGAAGTCAGCCCATGGATACACGGCCTGTCTGCAGGCGACGTTGTCGACATCTCGGAGGCAGCCGGCGATTGTTTCTATTTGCCCGGCAACCCGGATCAGGGTTTACTGCTGATCGGGACCGGATCGGGGCTGGCGCCGCTTTACGGCATCGTCAAGGATGCCCTGCTTCAGGGGCATACGGGCCCGATCAGGTTGTACCACGGCAGTCTGAATGTGGCTGGTCTTTATCTGGTCGACGAGTTGAGGGAAATTGCAGCAGCCCACCCGAATTTTTCCTATGCGCCATGCGTATCCGAGGAGGAGGCACCCGATGGGGTCAGGGACGGGATCGTGCTTGATGTTGCGCTGGACGATGTTCCCGATCTATCGGGCTGGCGCGTCTACCTGTGCGGGAATCCGGCAATGGTGAATGCCGCGAAAACAAAAACCTTCCTCGCGGGTGCTTCGATGCAGAATATTTACGCCGATCCTTTCCTGCCCGCAAATACCTGATTAGGCCGTGCCGTTTTCCCGACCTATGGCTGGTTGAGTCTGCGCAGCAGCCAGTCGGCAGCCTGTGCCGTGCCTTCCGGCTGCATCCGTTCCGGTTGCGACGTGTTCCAGAGGCCGGTCAGTTCGTCGGCGATGTTTCCGCGTTCCAGCGCATTGCGCGAAACTTCGCGGCACACGCCGTGCTGCTGCAGCCACTCGACCAGCGCGGGCGATTCCGGCCAGTCGGCGCGGCTGGCAAACAGCACCGGCGTGCCACAGCAGGCAGCTTCGACGAAGCTGCCATAGCCCGGTTTGCACAGCAGCGCATCGCAGCTTGCCAGCAGGTCGCTGAAATCCAGCGGCAGCGATTCGAGCGTGATGGCATCGGGGCGTTGCACCTGCCAGCTTGCCTGCACCAGCCAGCGCACCCCGGCGATGCGCGGCCAGCGTTCGATGGGCAGGCGGCTGGCGATACCGCCCAGACTTACCAGTACCAGTTTTTCTTCCTGCGACAGGCGCAACAAGCGGTTCAGTTCGTCGCGCCGGTTGTCGCCGATGTCGGCAAGCGGCGCAATCGGCACCAGGTTGGGCAGGTCGCGCATCGCCATACCTGGCGTGGCGCGCAGAAAAACATCAGCCCTGGCGTAGCAGTCATGTATCTGTGCCGCGATGTCGTCTGCGCCAAGGTAATGGCGGTAGATGTCCGCCCAGTTCAGCGAACACAGCGCGGCATTGGCAATGTCCGCGCGCTGTGCGGCGGCTAGCGGCAGGTAACCGACATTCGAGAGCACCATGTCCGCGCCGAGTTCGCGCAGCAGAGCGGCTTCCTGTTCTACGCGCGTCTCCCAGTTGGTGTGGAATGCGCGATAGGCTGTGCGGCTTTTTTCGACCTGAACGTCGATTGCCGAAGACATCGCCATGCCGATGTCGCCCTCGTTTGGCAGGTGATCGAACGGCACCCGGATGCGTGAATGCAGGTGGGCGGCCGGCACGCTGCTACGCACGATAAGGCGCAATTCCGGCATGCGCTGGTGCAGCAGGTTCAGGATGGGCGCGGTCTGCGCCACATGGCCAAAACCGTGGCCGGTGATGGAAACGACGAGGCGGGGCATGGGCTGTGCTAAAAGTTGCTGGTTAATTATCTGGATATTATAAATAATTTATTCTGTTTTCCCGTGGATTACATAGGCTCTTGTGGTTTGTTCCGGCCGGGTTTACTCTTTAGCAACATGAAACCTACGAGAGCATGTAATCATGAATGATGCGGACAGGACGATAAAGCTGCGCGCACTTTCCGAGCAGGCCCAGGACGAAGCCAGGAAAAGCAACCTGACGGAAGAGCAACAGAGGCTGCTTGAGCTTGGCGCCCAGCTGGAAGAGGAAAAAAGCAGGTCGCTCGAAAACCTGAAGGTAATCACGCAACTGCGTGAGAGCCTCAAACAGGAGCAGGCTAAAACGGCCGGTTTGTCCGAAAAGCTGGCCGGACTGGAAGCCAGGGTAAAGGATACGGCTGCGACGGAAGCAAACGAAGAGGCGGTGAAGAAGGTCCAGCTTCAGCTCGAAGATGAAAAGAAAACGGTGCTCGAACAAACGAAAAAAATCGAGCAACTGCAGGAAAGCCTGAAGCGGGAGCAGACCAGGACCGACGAGATGGCATCCAGGGTGGCCGAGCAGGAGGGCAAGCTGAAAGAAGTTACCGCACTGGAAATCAGGGTCAAGGAGCTGGAGGGCATGGAAGCCAAGGTCAATGAAATGACCGAGGCACTCGGCAAGATTTCAGGGCTCGCCTCTTTGATGAAGACGGGATAGTAAGCCCGTATCAGAACGCGCAGCTTTCCAGTTCGCGCAATTCCTTCAGGTAGTTGTCCACCCGCTCGTGCAGCGTTTCGGGCGCGGCCAGGATGTCGCGCGCCAGCGCAAACAGCGGATAGCCACGCCAGTCGAACAAGTGATATTTCTCCACCATCTGCAGCGTGTGCACACCCTCGCCGCCGATGTCCGACCAGTCGCCTTCCACCAGCTTGCGCCCCAGCGTGTGGTGGTGCGAATCCTCGCTGGTGCCGGTGGTCATCAGGTCGCCCAGCCCGGCATAGCTGTAGGGCGTGTGCGCCTGCCCGCCGAAAGATTGCACGATGCCGGAAAGCTCCGCCATCGCCGCCACCATCAGATGCCCTCGCATATTCTTGCCGAGCTGCAGCGCATCCACCACGCCAAACAGGATCGCATACACATTCTTCAGGATCACCGACCAACTCCGGCCGTGCATGTCGCTCGCCTGCAGGCACACCAGCCTGGTGCCGCGGAACAGGCTTTCGATCACCGCCATGTCTTCCGGGTTGGATAGCACCACGTCGGCAAAGCCGTGCTGGTCCGCGCTCAGTTCCTCCGCGATCATCGGCCCATACATCACGCCGTAGCGATGCCTGTCTGAAAATACATCGTCGCAAACCTGCGCCGCTGTGCGCCCCGATTCGTCCAGCCCCTTGGCGATGGTCAGGCACAGGCTGTCCTGTGCGAGATGCAGTTCGATGCGGCTGGCAATTTCGTGGTGCGGGTTCACCGGCTGGCAGACCAGCACCACCTGCGCTTCGGCCACTTCCTCCTCCCGCGTGGCATGACTGCCTTTGACCACTCCTCGATGTCCCAGATGCGCACATCGTGACGTGTGACCAGCAGATGTTCCATCGCATGGCCCATACGGCCGTGACCAAGGATTAATACGCGCTGTTTCATGATGGTTCCTCGCTTAAAATCGCAACTCCAGTGCCCCGCACAAAAAGCCCATCACAGGCCCAGCCTGCTTGAACCGTTCCACCACCTGCGCGCGAAAATCCTTAGCTTTCACATTCGCCTCGCTCAGCGCTGCAAGGCCGATGAAATCCCTGCGCTTCAAGTCATCCATCAGCGGATGATCCCTGGCGAAACCGCGCGGCGCGTTGGCGAGCGTATCGCCAACCAGATCGAAATGCTTGTTGAACGACTTGTCATCGCGCGCCTTCACCCAGGCATCGCTATTCTTCACAATGCCCTCGCGTATCTTGAATAACGCATCCGCATCGGGACGCCACAGCCCGACCGCGACAAAACATTCGCCCGGCTCGATGTGCACATAATATCCCGGTGCGTGGACATCCTTGCCCACCTCATGGCGGAACTGGATGCCGATGTTGGTTTTATAAGGCGTCTTGTCGCGGGAAAAGCGCGTGTCGCGCTGCACGCGCATCAACGACCCACCCACTTTTTTCGGCAGCGCACGGAAATGCGGTGAGATCGCGGGTAATTCATTCGATATGTCGGATATGAAATCCAGCGCCGGCGTGCGTACGAAATTTTCATATTCCTGCTTATGTTCTGCGAACCACTCGCGGGTGTTGTTCTCGGCGAGGGAGGAGAGGAAAGCGAAGGTTTGTCTGGTGAAGTAACGAGAGGCCATTTCGTTCGCTCCTTTGCTATGGATAATAACTACATCAGCTTCTTCAACTGATACAGCTTCTCCAGCGCTTCCTTTGGACTCAAATCGTCCGGCTGTAGCTCGCGCAATACGGTGACCAGAGGATGCTCTTCCGGCTCTTCCGTTATTTCCGGCTTGTGGTCGAACAGATCACCCTGCGGATTCTGTGCGGCGCTCTGTTGTTCCAGTGCGCGTAATTGTTTTTTCGCATTTTTGATGACGCCGTTTGGTACCCCGGCGAGCGCGGCGACCTGCAGGCCGTAGCTCTGGCTGGCAGCGCCTTCCTCGACCGCATGCAGGAACACGATGCTGTGCTGGTGCTCGATGGCGGCGAGGTGCACGTTGGCGAGTTGCGGGAATTCTTCGGCCAGCCGGGTGAGTTCGAAGTAGTGCGTGGCGAACAGCGTGTAGCTGCGGTTGGTTTCGAGCAGGTGGCGCGCGATGGCGTAGGCCAGCGCCAGACCGTCGAAGGTGGAGGTGCCGCGGCCGATCTCGTCCACCAGCACCAGACTTTTTTCGGTTGCGTTGTGCAGGATGTTGGCGGCCTCGGTCATTTCGACCATGAAGGTGGAGCGGCCGCTGGCGAGGTCGTCCGACGCGCCGATGCGGGTGAATATCTGGTCGATCTCGCCAAGTGCGGCGTCCGCAGCCGGCACGAAGCAGCCGACATGGGCGAGCAATGCGATCAGTGCGACCTGGCGCATGTAGGTGGATTTGCCGCCCATGTTGGGGCCGGTGATCAGCAGCATCTTGCGTGCGGCATGCAGCTCGCTGCCGTTGGCGATAAAGTTGTCGACCTGGGCTTCCACCACCGGGTGGCGGCCATCCGCGATGTGCAGCACGGGCTCATCCACGAACTGCGGCGCGCAGTAGTTCAGCGTGGCGGCGTGCTCGGCAAAGGTTGCGAGCACGTCGAGTTCGGCGATGGCGGCGGCGATGCGTTGCAGTTGCGGAATCGACGGCGCCAGCTGGTCGAGCAACTGGTCGTACAGGAATTTCTCGCGTGCCAGCGCACGCTCGTTGGCGGACAGTGCCTTGTCCTCGAACGTCTTCAGTTCCGGCGTGATGTAGCGCTCGGCGTTCTTCAGCGTCTGGCGACGACGGTAGTCGTCCGGCACCTTGTCCGCATTGGCAACGCTGACCTCGATGTAGAAGCCGTGCACGCGGTTGTATTCGACCTTCAGCTTGTCGATGCCGGTGCGCTCGCGCTCGCGCGTTTCCAGTTGCAGCAGGAAGTCGCCGCAGTTGGTCTGGATGCCGCGCAGCTCGTCCAGTTCGGCGTCGTAGCCGTCGGCGATCACGCCGCCTTCGCGCAATACACTGGACGGTTCTGCCTTGATGGTGTTCCGTAGCAGTTCGACCAGTGTGCTCTCGGCCTGCAGTGCATCGGCCAGTTCGCCAATCAGTGGTGTGTCGCAGGAAGCGAGCAGTGCATGCAGTTGCGGCAAGTCGCCGAGCGTGTCGCGCAGGCCGGAGAGGTCGCGCGGCCGTGCACTCTTCAGTGCGATGCGTGCGGTGATGCGCTCGACGTCGACGCTGGGCTTGAGTTGTTCGTGCACCTTGCGGAATAGTTCGCCAAGTTTATCGACTGCATCGAGCCGCGCGCGTAATGTATCGCGGTCGCGTAGCGGGTGGTGCAGCCAGTGGGCGAGCAAACGGCTGCCCATGTTGGTCGCGCAGGAGTCGAGCAGCGACAGCAGGGTGGGTGCGGCTTCGCCGCGCAGGGTCTGGGTGATCTCGAGGTTGCGCCGCGTTGCGGCATCCATGCGCACGTAGCGGTCGGCGCTGTATACCTGCATGCCGCGCACGTGGGCGATGCTCTGTCCCTGCGTCAGCCTGGCGTAGCCGAGCAGTGCGCCCGCCGCTTCCAGTCCGAGCGTGAAATCGTCGCAACCGAAGCCGGCGAGGTCTAGCGTATTGAATTGCTGGCACAGCGCGCGGCGCGCGGTTTCCAGATCGAAGTGCCAGACAGGCAGCGATTTTTTCGGGGTGTCGCTTTGCGGTGCGGCGACATTTTCAGCGCAAAGAATTTCCGATGGCTGCAGCCGTTCCAGTTCGGCCGGCAAATTCGCAGCGTCAGTCTCGGTGACCTGGAAGCTGCCGGAGGCGAGGTTGAGCCAGGCCAGCCCGACGCGGCCGTCGCGCTGGTGCAGCGCGAGCAACAGGCTGTCGCGTTTTTCTTCGAGCAATGCGGAATCGGTCAGCGTGCCGGGGGTGACAATACGCATCACTTTGCGCTCAACCGGGCCTTTGCTGGTGGCGGGGTCGCCGATCTGTTCGCAGATGGCGACCGATTCGCCCATCTTAACCAGCCGCGCCAGGTATTGCTCGGCGGCGTGATAGGGCACGCCCGCCATTTTGATCGGCGTTCCATTGGAACTGCCACGTTTGGTCAGGGTGATGTCGAGCAGTTTGGCGGCATGCTCGGCGTCTTCGAAGAACAGTTCGTAAAAGTCGCCCATGCGGTAGAACAACAGCATGTCCGGATGCTGCGCCTTGATGCTGAGGTACTGCTGCATCATCGGCGTGTGGCCGGATTTTGTCGGTGTCTTGTTTTTCCCGCTGGGGATGGTATCTGCCACTTTGTTCATCGAGTGCTGCCGGTACGGTGGAAAGAATCGGGCTATTTTACCCACGATGTCGCGCAGTGTGTTGGTGCGCGCTATGCGGCCGGAGATGCTGATGGCGGTTCGCCAAGTGTAATTTTTTAATGAGATGGCATGCAAATCCATGCCCGCTGCCGTTATAATGGCCGAAGAGCGCGGGAAACCGCGCATTCAGGTCGGGTGACCACCCGGCCCTTGGAAATGCTTCGGGAATTGGAAAACCCATGAAATTTGCACGACGGAGGCTGCCCTGATCCAAGGTTGGAGGCGCCGATTCGTATTCTTCTCCGGAGCAATCGGAGTTGGCCTGACGGCTATCCTGTTTGCGATTGCGTGTGAAGAAGCCAACGGCATGTTCCACAAGATGGTGGCCATCTCGCCATTCCTGCCGCTGTTGATTACGCCTGCGGGACTTGCGCTGACCGTGTTTATGACACGCAGGGTTTTCCCCGGCTCCCAGGGTAGCGGTATCCCGCAAACCATCGCCGCGCTTGAACCAGGCCAGCGGACGAATCGCAGCAAACTGCTTTCGCTGCGTATTGCGGTCGGCAAAATGTTCCTGACCATGCTGGCATTGCTGTCCGGTGCGGCCGTCGGGCGTGAAGGCCCCACCGTGCAGATCGGCGCCTCGATCATGCACAGCATGAATCGCTTTGCCAAATTCTCCAAGCACGACATGGAACGCGGACTGATCCTGGCCGGCGGTGCGGCCGGCATAGCGGCCGCGTTCAACACGCCGCTGGCGGGTATCGTGTTCGCCATCGAGGAGATGGGGCGCTCGTTTGACCAGCACAACAGCAGTACCATCCTGATGACGGTGATCATCTCCGGTATCACTTCGTTGGCCCTGCTCGGCAATTATTCCTATTTCGGTCACACATCCGAAACGCTGGCTTTCGGCCGGGAGTGGGAAGTGGTCATTATTTGCGGCATTGCGGGCGGGTTGCTCGGCGGCATATTCAGCCGTTCGCTGATCGAGGCCGCCAAGGGGTTGCCGGGGCGGGTTGGCGTAGTAATGAAAGAACACCCGGTGGCATTTGCCGCCGGCTGCGGTCTGGCGCTGGCATTGCTTGGCCTGTTGTCCGGCAACACGACCTACGGCAGCGGCTACTCTGAGGCGAAACAGATCGTCAACGGTACCGATACCCTGCCGGAGAGCTATGGCCTACTCAAGATGCTGGTGACCATGGTGTCCTACGTCAGCGGGATTCCCGGCGGTATCATGGCGCCGTCACTTTCCGCCGGCGCGGGATTCGGTGCCAACATTGCGCACTATATGCCGTCGGTGCCGACGGGCGCGGCGATCACGCTGGGCATGGTGGCGTATTTTTCCGGGGCGACGCAGGTGCCGATCACCGCATTCGTGATCGTGATGGAAATGACCGACAACCACGAGATGATCCTGCCGCTGATGGCGGCATCGTTTATCGCCAGCGCCTGTTCACGGTTGATCAGTCCCTCGGCCCTGTTCCATACCCTGTCCGGAAATTTTATCGAAAAACCGGAGAGGCGTACCAGACCGCAACCTTCCGAGTCGGAGTCATCCGAGCCGAAGCCTGTTGACGCTGAACAGCGGCCGGTTCAGCCGTGAACCACGTAGCGGCCTGAGAATTCGACCGCGGGACGACCGTTCTGCATGATGACCACGTTCAGTGCCAGACGGCTCCTGCCGTGTTTTTTCAGCGTGCTCAGAAAGCGGGCGAAGGCAGTCTCGTCCGGACGGCATTCGGCCATCATTTCCCCGTCCACTGGCAGCAGGTAACGGATGCTGCTTTCCTGGATCACGATGTGTTTACGCAATCCGGCCTCGCGCAGCTTGAGGTGCAGCAGGCCCCAGCCGCACAGTACGGCGAGCGAGTAGAGGCTGCCGCCGAACGCGGTGCTTTTGTGGTTGGTGTTGGGTGCCAGCGGTGCGGCAAGCCGCAGCTTGCTGCCGTCGTAGCCGGCGACGTGGATGCCCATGGCGCGCGACAGCGGAATCTCTTCGTGCAGGACGCGTTCCAGTTCCGCCGCGGCAGTCATGTCAGGATTTTGTTTTCAGGCCTGCGCTCAGGTGGGGTGCGATGACCTGCAGCAGCTGCTCGTAAATTTTCGGGGTGCCTGCGCAGACGTGGCCGCTGCTCAGAAAGCTGTCGTTGCCCTGCAGATCGCCCACCATGCCGCCCGCTTCGGTGATCAACAGGCAGCCGGCAGCCATGTCCCACGGCTTGAGGCCGGTCTCGAAAAATCCGTCGTAGCGTCCTGCCGCGGTATAGGCGAGGTCGAGCGAGGCTGCGCCGGGACGGCGCAATCCGGCGGTCTGCTGCATCAGGTCGCGGAAAATCGCCATGTAGGCTTCCACATGTTCGAAACTGCTGTAGGGGAAACCGGTGCCGATCAGGGCGTCAGCGAGTTCCTTGCGTTTGCTGACGCGCAGGCGGCGATCGTTGAGGTAGGCGCCGCGTCCGCGCGTTGCGGTGAACAGGTCGTTCTTGGCCGGGTCGTACACTACGGCCTGGGTCAGCACGCCCTTGTGCTGCAGTGCGATCGACACCGCGTATTGCGGATAGCCGTGCAGAAAATTGGTGGTGCCGTCGAGCGGATCGATGATCCACACGAACTCGGAGTCGCCTTGGGTGCCGCTCTCTTCTGCTAGAATCGCATGATCCGGGTAGGCGCCCAGCAAGGTCTCGATGATGGTCTGCTCGGCCACGCGGTCGACTTCGCTGACGTAGTCGGCGTGCGACTTCTTGGTGACGGTGAGGTGGTCGAGATTGTCTGCGGCACGGTGGATCAGGTTGCCGGCACGACGCGCGGCCTTCACCGCGATGTTGAGCATGGGATGCATGGTTGCCTTAAAGTTTAATGAGCGGTCGGGAAACCCCGGCCGCGTATTTTAGTGTGAAATGGGCTTTGGATAAACCACAGATTCTAAATAACGTGCGCGTGGTGCTGAGCCACACCACCCATCCCGGCAATATCGGCGCGGCGGCACGCGCCATGAAAACCATGGGTCTGTCGCATCTGTACCTGATCAACCCGCGCTATTTCCCGGATCCGCAGGCGACGGCGATGGCGGCCGGAGCCGACGACATCCTGGAGAATGCGACGGTGTGCACCTCGATCGATGAGGCGCTGCACGGCGTGGTGTTCACCGCGGCGATGACTGCGCGCATGCGCGACATCTCACTCGAAGTGAAAGCACCGCGACAAGCCATGTCGGAATTGTTACAACATGCAGGGAACCAGCCGGTGGGTTTGCTGTTCGGCACCGAGATGTCCGGCCTCACCAACGAAGAGATGGGACGCGCCCAGTTGCTGGTGCACATCCCGGTCAACCCGGAGTTTTCCTCGCTCAATCTTGCAGCCGCAGTGCAGGTGCTGGCATACGAATTGCATGTGGCAATACAGGGTGAACTTCCCGCCGCGCAGGAAATTCCGCCCGCTTCGCATGAACAACTGGAAGGGCTGTACGAACACATGGAGCAGACGCTGCAGGAAATCGGTTTTTTTACCTCGCACAATCCGGCGCGGCTGATGCAGCGCCTGCGCCGTCTGTATGCCCGGGCACGGCTGGAGCGGGAGGAAGTCAATCTGCTGCGCGGCATCCTGAGCGTTACAACGGGGTACAATGCACGCTTAAAAAAGCGTTATCAGGAAGAACATCCGGATGTTCAAGAACATTAGGGAAGACATCACTGGCGTATTCGACCGCGATCCAGCGGCGCGCACCACGTTTGAGGTGCTGACCTGCTATCCGGGAGTGCATGCGCGCCTGTTCCACCGTGTATCGAACAAGCTGTGGCACGCCGGGCTGAAATGGCTGGCGCGTTTTGTATCGCACTTCGCACGCTGGTTTACCGGCATCGAGATTCATCCGGGCGCGACCATCGGCCGCCGTTTTTTTATTGACCATGGCATGGGTGTGGTGATCGGCGAAACTGCGGAGATCGGCGACGATGTCACGCTGTATCACGGCGTGACCCTGGGCGGCACTTCGTGGAAGGAGGGCAAGCGCCACCCCACGCTGGGTAACGGTGTGGTGGTGGGAGCGGGCGCGAAAATACTGGGCCCGATCCATATCGGCAACAATGCGAAAATCGGTTCCAATGCGGTGGTGGTAAAGGACGTGCCGGCGGGGGCGACGGCGGCGGGTATCCCGGCGCGCATTCTGGACGAGGCGAAGAAGGCGGCGGGCGGCTTCAATGCCTACGGTATCGGCAACGACCAGAACGACCCGGTTACCAAAACGTTGCACGGCCTGATTGGCCACAGCGTGACGGTGGATAAGCGTATCGAGTTGATTCTGCAGCAACTTGAAAAGATGGGCGTGCGCGTGGAAGAAGAGCGCGCAACCGCCGACAAATTCGATCCGAATCACTTGAACAAAATAGTTGACTAAAAGACCCTAATCACTTGAACAAGATGGTTGACTAAAAAATTAAGGTATCTTAATATCAAGGTTGCAGGAAAAACCACACCAATCGAGAGGATATAAATTATGAGATTGACAACTAAAGGACGTTTTGCGGTAACGGCGATGGTCGATTTGGCGATGCGTGGCGGGCACGGCCCGGTAACGCTGGCAGGTATCAGCGAGCGCCAGAAAATTTCGCTGTCCTATCTGGAGCAACTATTCGGCAAGCTGCGCCGTAACAATATCGTGGCCAGCGTGCGCGGCCCAGGCGGCGGTTATTGCCTGTCGCGTCCGGCAGCGCAGATTGCCATTTCCGAGATTATCCTGGCGGTGGACGAGCCGCTGGATGCGACCAAGTGCGGCGGCGCAGGCAACTGTTTCGACGACCAGCCGTGCATCACCCACGAG
The DNA here is from genome assembly GCA_964568895.1 of uncultured Sideroxydans sp. Lineage (GTDB taxonomy): Bacteria > Pseudomonadota > Gammaproteobacteria > Burkholderiales > Gallionellaceae > RI-121. Next base: position 25,504 of record CAZMSI010000001.1, read on the forward strand.
CTGTGGATGGGTCTGACCAAGACTATCTACGACTACCTGGCCGATATCAGCCTGCAACAGATGGTGGATGCGCAGCAGAAGGACAAGCCGGAAACAACCAAGATCAGCATGACCAGCAAGCCGGCTGGCGCCGAAGCGATCGCGAACTGAACCCATCGGAAATGGACTAAGAATTATGACTCTGCGTTTACCGATATACATGGACTATTCGGCCACCACGCCGGTCGATCCGCGCGTGGCCGAGGCGATGATTCCCTACCTGTGCGAGAAATTCGGCAATCCTGCTTCGCGTTCCCATGCCTTTGGCTGGGAGGCGGAAAAGGCGGTGGAGCAGGCCCGCGAGCAGGTGGCGAAACTGGTCAACGCCGACCCCAAGGAGATCGTCTGGACTTCCGGTGCGACTGAATCCAATAATCTGGCACTGAAAGGCGCGGCGCATTTTTACAAGGGCAAGGGCAAGCACATCGTCACGGTGATGACCGAGCACAAGGCCGTGCTGGATACCGTGCGGGAACTGGAGCGCCAGGGTTTTTCCGCCACTTACCTTGATCCCGAGCCGAACGGCCTGATCGATCTGGAGAAGTTCAAGGCGGCGTTGCGCCCGGATACCATCCTGGCCTCGGTGATGCACGTCAACAACGAGATTGGTGTGATTCAGGACATTGCTGCAATCGGCGAGATCTGCCGCGAGCGCGGGATCGTGTTTCATGTGGATTCAGCGCAGTCGGCAGGCAAGGTGGAGATCGACTTGCAGAAACTCAAGGTCGATCTGATGTCGTTCTCCGCGCACAAGATCTACGGCCCCAAAGGCATCGGCGCATTGTACGTGCGGCGCAAGCCGCGGGTGCGGCTGGAAGCGCAGATGCACGGCGGCGGGCACGAGCGCGGCATGCGTTCCGGCACGCTGCCGACCCACCAGATCGTCGGTATGGGTGCGGCATTCGACATCGCGCGCCAGGAAATGGCGGCCGAGAACGAGCGCATTCGCATGCTGCGCGACCGTTTGTGGCAGGGGCTGTCCGGCATGGAAGAGGTTTATGTCAACGGCGACAAGGAACAACGTGTGCCGCACAACCTGAATATCAGTTTCAATTTTGTCGAAGGCGAATCGCTGATCATGGCGATCAGCGATGTGGCGGTATCCAGCGGATCGGCCTGCACTTCGGCCAGCCTGGAGCCGTCCTACGTGCTGCGTGCACTTGGGCGCAGCGACGAACTGGCGCACAGCTCTATCCGTTTTACCGTCGGGCGTTTTACCACGGTGGAGGAAGTTGACTACGTGATCGAGCTGCTGAAGCACAAGATCGGCAAGCTGCGTGACCTGTCGCCGCTGTGGGAAATGTACAAGGATGGGGTGGATATCAACGCCATCGAGTGGGCGGCACATTAGCGAATCGCCTGTGCCCGTCTGGCGGTGTTGTCGGCCGGATAAATCATCGATTCGCTGGAATGAGATTTAAGGAGTAATAAAATGGCATATAGCGAAAAAGTACTGGAGCATTACGAGAATCCGCGCAACGTCGGTTCCATGGACAAGGACGATGCGCATGTCGGTACCGGCATGGTCGGCGCGCCGGCCTGCGGCGACGTGATGAAGCTGCAGATCAAGGTGAACGAAGCTGGTGTGATCGAGGATGCGAAGTTCAAGACCTATGGTTGCGGTTCGGCCATCGCCTCGAGTTCGCTGGTGACCGAGTGGGTCAAGGGCAAGACGCTGGACGAGGCACTGGGGATCAAGAACACGCAGATTGCCGAGGAACTGGCGCTGCCGCCGGTGAAGATCCACTGCTCGATCCTGGCCGAAGATGCGATCAAGGCGGCGGTGGCCGATCTCAAGGGCAAGCGCGAAGCCGACGTGGCGGCGTGCAACGCAAACAAGGCTGCCTGAAGCAATGGCGATTACCCTGAGTGAAAATGCGGCAAAGCATGTGCAGAATTTCCTGACCAGGCGCGGCAAGGGCGTGGGCCTGCGTCTCGGTGTGCGCACCAGCGGTTGTTCCGGCATGGCCTACAAGCTGGAATTTGCCGACGAGGTGAGCGAAGACGACCTGCAGTTCGAGAGTCACGGCGTCACGGTGCTGGTCGATCGGCAGAGCCTGCCCTACATTGATGGCATGGAGCTGGACTTCACGCGCGAGGGATTGAACGAGGGATTCAAGTTCAACAACCCCAACGTCAAGAACGAGTGCGGTTGCGGTGAAAGTTTCTCGGTCTGATGCAGCCGGCTGTGTTCGACTTCCAGCAGAATTTTTTTCAGCTGTTCGGTCTGAGCACGCGTTACCGGATCGACAGCGCACAGCTTGAGCAGCATTACCGCACCTTGCAGTCCCAGGTTCATCCGGACAAGTTCAGCCATCTCTCGGAAGTCGAGCGCCGGGTTTCGATGCAGTGGGCCACCCGTGTCAACGAAGCCTACCAGACATTGAATAATCCGGTGCGGCGCGCACGCTACCTGCTGTTGCTGCACGACGTGGACACCCAGGAAGAGACCAACACCGCGATGCCGGCGGATTTTCTGGTACAGCAGATGGAGTGGCGCGAGGCGATCGAGGAAGCGCTGCAGGCGCGCGACGAGGATGCGCTGACCGAACTGGAAACGCGGTTGCAGCGCGAGATGCATGAACTCGAGCACCAGCTTGCAGTTGAAATCGACGACGAGCAGCAATATGCTGCAGCGGCCGAAGCTGTACGCAAACTGAAATTCCTGGAAAAGCTTGCGGAAGAAATTCATTCCGCTTTTGATACCATTGATTATTGATTGAGTTCTGAACCGTGGCTTTACTGCAAATCTCCGAACCTGGCCTGAGTACCGCCCCGCATGAACACCGGCTGGCAGTTGGCATCGACCTCGGTACTACCAACTCGCTGGTGGCAACCGTGCGTAACGGCATCAGTGTGGTGCTGAATGACGAACATGGCCGCACGCTGCTGCCGTCTGTGGTGCGTTATCTGCCGGACGGCGAGGTACACGTCGGTGTGAGTGCACAGCAGGAACAGAGCAAGGATCCTTCCAATACCATCGTTTCGGTCAAGCGCTTCATGGGGCGCGGCCTGGCCGACATCGACGACGCCACCAGTTTCCCTTACCGCTTTGTGGATGCGCCGGGTATGGTGCAGTTGCGCACCGTGGCCGGGGTAAAGAGTCCGGTGGAGGTATCAGCGGAAGTGCTCAAGGCCTTGCGCAGCCGGGCCGAAGATGCACTGGGTGGCGAACTGGTCGGCGCGGTGATCACGGTGCCCGCCTATTTCGACGATGCGCAGCGCCAGGCCACCAAGGATGCGGCAAAGCTGGCCGGACTCAACGTGCTGCGCCTGCTCAACGAACCGACCGCCGCCGCCATTGCCTATGGCCTGGATAATGCCGCCGAAGGCGTGTATGCGGTGTACGACCTGGGGGGCGGTACGTTCGACATTTCCATCCTGCGGCTGTCGCGCGGCGTGTTCGAGGTGCTTGCCACCAATGGTGATTCTGCGCTGGGCGGCGACGACTTCGATCAGCGTCTGTATTGCTGGCTGCTGGAGAAGAATAACCTTTCCGCGCTGGATGCGCGGGATACCCGCTTGCTGCTGACCCGCTCACGAGCGGCCAAGGAAGAGCTCACCGAATATACACAGACGCGCATTACCGTTGTGCTTGGTAACGGCGAGGTAATCGACAATACGCTGGAACAGCAGGAATACCACGACATGACGCAGAACCTGGTTGCGCGCACGCTGCAGCCGATGCGCCGCGCCCTGCGCGATGCCGGGCTGAAGTCGGAAGACGTCAAGGGCGTAGTGATGGTGGGCGGTGCCACGCGCATGCCGCAGGTGCAGCACGCAGTGGCGGAATTCTTCAAGCAGGCGCCGCTGACCAACCTCGATCCGGACAAGGTGGTGGCATTGGGTGCGGCGATGCAGGCCAACGTACTGGCTGGCAACCGCGGCGAAGACGACTGGCTGCTGCTCGACGTGATTCCGCTCAGCCTCGGCATCGAAACCATGGGTGGCCTTTCCGAGAAGATCGTGCCGCGCAACAGCACCATACCGACTGCGCGGGCGCAGGAATTTACCACTTTCAAGGACGGTCAGACCGCAATGAGCATCCATGTGGTACAGGGCGAGCGTGAGCTGATTTCAGATTGCCGCTCGCTGGCCAAGTTCGAGCTGCGCGGCATTCCGCCGATGGTGGCAGGAGCGGCGCGCATCCGCGTCACCTTCCAGGTTGATGCGGACGGCCTGCTGAACGTCTCGGCACGCGAGATGAGCAGCGGCGTCGAAGCACACGTCACGGTCAAGCCTTCTTACGGCCTGAGCGATGAGGAAGTCACGCGCATGCTGCAGGATTCCTATAGCCATGCGCAGGACGACATGTCGGCGCGCAGCCTGGCCGAAGCCAGGGTGGAAGGACAGCGTCTGCTGGAAGGTACGCACGCTGCTTTGCAGGAAGACGGCACCGTGCTGCTGCAGCCGCAGGAAGTACAGGCCATTGAGCAGCTCATGGAAAAACTGCAGCAGATGCTGGCGGGAGACGATCTGCCAGCCATTCGCCGCGCTACCGATGCGCTGAACCAGGGTACGACAGAATTTGCTTCGCGCCGCATGGACTGCAGCGTGCGCAAGGCGCTCACCGGTCACCGCCTGGACGAACTGGAGACATGATGCCGGGCCATGATGCCGCGGTAATGGATGCCGGGTTCATCGACGGGCTGCGTGCGCGCCTCGACCACCATCCGCTCTACGAATCGCTGCACACTGTCGAGGACCTGCGCGTGTTCATGATGCACCATGTGCATTCGGTGTGGGACTTCATGTCACTGATCAAGTATCTGCAGCACGCGGTGGCGCCGGCGCGCTGGCCGTGGCAGCCTGGCGCCGATCCCACAGTGCAGCGCTTCATCAACGAACTGGTGCTGGAAGAGGAAACCGACGAGGCGGGTCCTGCGCATCCCGGCGAATTTGTCAGCCATTTCCAGTTGTACCTGGGCGCGATGCGTGAAATCGGTGCTGATGCCGATACGCCGCAGCGCTTCGTTGAGCTTGCTGTGCGTGAGGGCATAACCGCCGCACTGGCTTCCGGCCTGGTGCCGGAACCGGCTTTGCGCTTTACCCGGACCACGTTCGATTTCATCGGCAGCGACCGGCCGCATGTGGTGGCAGCGGTGCTGGCGCTGGGACGCGAGCACGTGATCCCGGCCATGTTCCGCGCCTTGCTGGCGCGTATGGGTGTCGGCGAACAGCAGGCACCGACTTTCCATTATTATCTGAAGCGTCACATCCATCTGGACGAGGATTTTCATGCGCCGCTGTCGCTGCGCCTGCTGCATGGATTGTGCGCTGGCGATCCAGCGCGCATTGCCGAAGCGCATGCTGCCGCCGAGCAGGCAGTCGCCGCGCGCGTTGCTTTCTGGGATGGCATACTTGCCGTCCTGCCCAGTCAACAGAACTAAAGTGAAAAAATCATGCCCCAACTGATCGTGCTGCCTCATGAAGAACTCTGCCCACAGGGTGCGGTGCTGCAGGTAGAATCCGGCACCAGCATTTGTGATGCACTACTGAACAATGGCATCGAGATCGAGCATGCCTGCGAAAAATCCTGCGCCTGCACCACCTGTCACGTAATCCTGCGCGAAGGCTTCGACAGCCTGGCCGAGGCAGAAGAGATTGAGGAAGACCTGCTGGACAAGGCCTGGGGGCTGGAACCGACCTCGCGCCTGAGTTGCCAGGCACTGGTCGATGGCAGCGACCTGGTGATAGAAATTCCCAAGTACACCATCAACATGGTGAAGGAGTGACGAGATGAAATGGACTGATGTGCACCAGATTGCCATCGCGCTGACCGACGCCTATCCTGATACCGACCCGCGCTATATCCGCTTTACCGACCTGCACGAGTGGGTGATGGGGCTGGACGGCTTCACCGACGATCCCAACCGCAGCAGCGAGAAAATTCTCGAAGGTATCCAGATGGCCTGGATCGACGAGGCCGAATGATGCTCAAGTGCTGTGCCAATGTTTCCAGTCGCTGGCTGTACCTGGCCGGTGCGCTAATCGTGGCCGCGCTGTTCGGCGCCGCGCTGTACCTGGAATATGTGTTGCGTCAGGACCCGTGCCCGTTGTGCATGGTGCAGAGAGTGATTTTCATCGTGATCGGCGTACTGTTCTTCATTGCCATGCTGCACAACCCGAAGCGCACCGGCAGCAAGGTATATGCCGTGCTGATCGGTCTGTTCGCGCTGTTCGGCGTGGGCGTGGCCAGTCGCCATATCTGGATACAGCACCTGCCCGCGGACAAGGTTCCGGCCTGCGGCCCGGGGCTGGATTACATGCTGCAGAACTTCCCCATGGCCGACGTGCTGAAGGAACTGATGCACGGCTCCGGCGAATGCGCGGCCAAGGGCTGGACCTTCCTCACTCTCGGCATTCCCGAATGGTCGCTGATCTGGTACCTCCTGCTCGGCATCTGGGCGGTGCTGATCGCACTTAAAGCACGCAACAATTAAAGAAATTTTCTGGTCGTGCAACGGAATCCCGTTGTGGTAATCTTTGCCCGCTATGATTTATTTTTAATACATCATTAATGGGGCGTAGCGCATGAATTTCCAGGACTTTCTTGCATCGTTCAAACCGGGTTTTGATCCCGTTCCCATCAACGAAAAAATACGCAGCGGCGTTGCGGCATTTATGGGCATGCTGCTGCTTGGGTTTGCACTACATCTATTGCCGGGAACCGCGGGCTATCATCTGGCCGTTCTCGCTTCGATGGCTGCAGCGGCTGTATTGTTGTATGCGGTGCCGCACAGCCCGATGACCCAGCCATGGCCGTTGGTATGCGGCAATCTGGTCTCCGGCCTGATCGGCTGGATCTGCAGCCTATGGATCCCCGACCCGGTTCTGGCCGCGGCCTGCGCCGTCGGAGCTGCGGTGCTGGCCATGCACCTGCTGAACTGCCTGCATCCGCCGGGCGGTGCGACGGCAATGATCATGGTGCTGGGTGCAGAGCAATTCCATCAGCACGGCTGGGAATGGCTAGCCGCCACAGTAATCGCCAATACGTTGCTGTCGCTGCTGCTGGCACTGGTTATTAACAACCTGTTGCCGGGCAGGCGCTATCCTTCGCATCGCACAACTGTGCAGCCGATGTCGCAAGGCGGAAAGTTGGATGCAATGGACATCAAGTGGGCGCTATCGCAAATGGATGGAGTGATCGACGTCAGCGAGGAAGATTTGCTGGAAATTTACCGATTGGCCTCCGGGCGCGTCAGGATGCGCACCCCATGACACTTTACCGCAAAGATTAAATTATTTTTGCGGTGTTCCCCCGATGCCGGGCGAGGAGTAACATGGATCATTCCCCAATCGAGAGGAGGCTGCCATGACCGACATCGAACAATTGCTGGCGGACGAAGCGGAGCGCCTGCTGGCGCATCGCTGTACCACCATTCCCAAGGACATGCTGCATCTGCCGGGACCGGATTACGTGGATCGCGTGGTATCGATGAAGGACCGCAAGCCCGGTGTGCTGCGCAGCCTGCAGGCCTTTTACGGACATGGGCGGCTGGCGAACACCGGCTATCTGTCACTGCTTCCGGTGGATCAGGGCGTGGAGCATTCCGGCGGCGCATCGTTCGCGCCCAACCCGATCTATTTCGATCCCGAAAGCATCGTGCAGCTAGCCATCGAGGGTGGCTGCAATGGTGTGGCTTCCACACTGGGCGTGCTGGGCTCGGTCGCGCGCAAGTATGCGCACAAGATTCCATTCCTCGTGAAGATCAACCATAACGAATTGCTGACCTATCCCAATATGTTCGACCAGACGCTGTTCGCGAGTGTGGACCAGGCGTTCGACATGGGCGCGGTGGCGGTGGGCGCCACGGTGTTCTTCGGCTCCGAACATTCGCGCCGCCAGATCCAGGAAGTGTCGGAAGCATTCGAACACGCGCACGATCTGGGCATGGCTACCTTCCTGTGGGCGTATTTGCGCAACCCCGCGTTCAAGACTGACAAGGACTATCACGTTTCCGCCGACCTGACCGGCCAGGCCAACCATCTCGCGGCGACCATCAACGCCGATATCGTGAAACAGAAAATGGCCGAGAACAACGGCGGCTATACCGCGCTCAAGTTCGGTAAGACCAGCCCGTTGGTGTACAGCGAACTGACCTCGGACCATCCGGTCGACCTGGTGCGCTACCAGGTGGCGAACTGCTACATGGGGCGGGTCGGCATGATCAACTCGGGCGGCGCTTCGGGTAAGGACGACCTGCACCAGGCGGTACGCACTGCGGTGATCAACAAGCGTGCCGGTGGCATGGGGCTGATCTCCGGGCGCAAGGCGTTCCAGAAGCCGATGCAGGAGGGCGTGGAATTGCTCAACGCAATTCAGGATGTGTATGCCTCGGACAAGGTGACGGTGGCCTAGGGAAGGGTTGCGGTGCCGACAAGACTGGTTTTCTGCCTGTTGCTGCTGGTGCCTTCTCTGGCTGTGGCCACGGTATACAAGTGCGACGACAACGGCAAGGTTACCTATAGCGCAACGCCGTGCGGAGACAATGCCCGGCGCCTGCCCGAAGCGGGCGGCGACCAGCCGCAACAGGATCCGCAGGGAATGACCATGACCCTCTACCTGAGGGCGGATCACAGTTTCCGTGTGCCCGGAACGATCAATAGCCACTCGGTCGAATTCGTGGTCGATACCGGTGCGTCGTCCACCGTAATTTCGCAGCGCACGGCCAAAGCCGTCGGGATCAAGGCTTGTACCGGCCTGGGTTATTCGTCAACCGCGAACGGTGTGGTACGCAACTGCGTGGCAACGGTACCGAAACTTTCATTCGGCACATTCCATCTAAACAACCTGATGGTGACGATACTGCCCAACCTGGCGGTCGATGGCCTGCTCGGCATGGATGTGCTGCGCCGCATGAAGGTAGAGCAGCGCGGCGATGTCATGTACATTTCCAATTGAGTACCGAGGTATGGTGGCACCGTTGAACACGAGAGGATGATTTATGAAAAAGAATACGGTAATTGCAGTTGTCGTCCTGCTGGCAGTTGCTGCAGGCGGCTACTTCTATTGGCAAGGCAACCAGCCTGAACCGGCGGCACCTGCTCCGACACCTGCTCCGGCTCCGATCAAACCGGCACCCCCGCCGCCACCGCCACCGCCGGTACAACAGGTTGTCGAAGCCCCACCGGCACCGCCCAAGCTGCCCAAGCTTTCGGAGAGCGACAGTTTCGTGCTCGATGCCATCGCTGACCTGGTCAACAACAAAACGTTGATGAAGCTGTTCAATACCGAACGCATCATCCACAACATCGTCGCCACCGTCGACAACCTGCCGCGCAAGCGTGCGCCATACAGAGTGATGCCGGTGAAGCGGGTGCATGGCCTGTTCCTCACCGAAGGCACGGAGGAAAACCGGACCATCAGCCCGAAGAATGCCGCCCGTTACCGGGCCTACGCGAAGATTGCCGAAGTGATCGATGCCAAAAAGCTGGTCGGGCTTTACGTGCGCCTGTATCCGCTGTTCCAGGAGGCATACGAAGAGCTCGGCTATCCACATAAATATTTCAACGACCGCCTGATGTTCGTGATCGACCACCTGCTGGCCGCGCCTGAACCCAAGGGGCCGATCGAATTGGTGCAACCCCACGTGCTTTACCAGTTTGCCGATGCCGACCTGGAATCGCGCTCGGCCGGGCAGAAAATACTGATGCGCATCGGTAGCAGGAACGAGGCAACGGTCAAGGCCAAGTTGCGCGCGATCAAGCAGGAACTATTGCTGCACATGCACGACAAGAAGGTGGAGGGCGCCGGCATGCCGGCCTCGTCACCGACGGAACAGCCAGAACAAAAGTGACAGCAGCAGCGAGACGACGATGCTGGTGGTCAGCGGGAAATAAAAGTCGAAGCCTTCCCGCTTGATATGGATGTCGCCGGGCAGGTGGCCGAGGCCAAGCCTGACGACCCACGGCCACAGCAGTCCGATCAGGATGAGTATAGCGCCTGCGATGATCAGCCACTTTGCCATCTCGCTTACTCGTTGAACAGGTGCACCAGGCCGTCCAGGCCGACGAAGTTGAAGGCGTAGCCGGCCTGTGCGCGCACCACCGGCTTGGCGTGGTAGGCGATGCTTACACCTGCCTGCATCATCATCTTCAGGTCGTTCGCGCCGTCGCCTACGGCGATCACCTGCTCGGGCTTCAGCTCCAGTTCGTTGCGCACGTTCACCAGCCATTCCGCCTTGCCCTGGCCGTCCAGGATGTGGCCAACTACCTTGCCGGTGAGTTTGCCATCGACGATTTCCAGCGTGTTGGCGTGGGCGAAATCCAGGCCGAGGCGGGCCTTGAGCCGTTCGGTGAAGAACACGAAGCCGCCGGATACCAGCAGTGTCTTTACGCCGTGATGCTGTAGTGCCTCGATCATCATCTCCGCGCCGGGGTTGAGCTGCAGGCGCTCGTCGTACACGCGCTGCAGCGCACCTTCATCCAGTCCTTCCAGCAACGCCACGCGGCGGCGCAGGCTTTCGGCAAAATCGATCTCGCCGCGCATCGCCGATTCGGTGATCTCCGCGACCTGCGGTTTCAGCTGGTACATATCGGCGATCTCATCGATGCATTCGATGGAGATCAGCGTCGAATCCATGTCCATCACCAGCAGGCCGAAATTGGAAAGTTTCTGTTGTGGCGCAACATAGCCGTAATCCAGGTGGTGTTCGTAGCAATAGCCGGCCACGCCATCGTGCGGCTTCGCATCGCGCAGGCGGTAGGCATGCGCCGCGACTTGTTCGATGCGCGCAGCAAGGGTCAGGCTGGCCAGGTGGTCGAGTTGGGCAGCGGGGATGTCGTGTACAGCCTGGATGATCAGATTCATGAGCTCAATTCGTTAAAGAAGTTCTTGATGGCCAGCACGCGCTGGCCGAGATCGCCGTATTTTAATTCAATTCGCAGTTTATCCTGTCCCGCCATTTTGATATGGCGCTTGCTCTGGATCAGGGTAATGATTTTCATCGGGTCGATCGGCGGGTTCGGTACGAACTGGATCTGGATCGCTTCGCTCGATGCATCCACTTTCACGATGCCCAGCGGTTTGGCCAGGATGCGCAGGCGGTGGCTGTCGAGCAGGGTTTGCGCGGGCTGCGGCAGCAGGCCGAAGCGGTCGATCAACTCCTGGTGCATGTCGTCGAGCTCTTCCTGCGTATTGCAGTTGGCGAGGCGCTTGTACAGCACCAGCCGCTGGTGGATGTCGCCGCAGTAGTTGTCCGGCAGTAGCGCCGGCGTGTGCAGGTTGATCTCGGTAGTCACGCCCAGCGGGTGGGCTATATCCGGTTCCTTGCCCTGCTTGAGCGATTTGATCGCGGCACTCAGCATGTCGTTGTACAGCGAAAAGCCGATCTCCTGCATTTCGCCACTCTGCGATTCGCCCAGCACTTCGCCCGCACCGCGGATTTCCAGGTCGTGCATTGCCAGGTAGAAACCGCTGCCCAGTTGTTCCATCGCCTGGATCGCTTCCAGCCGCTTCTTCGCTTGTGCGGTAAGGCCTTTCATACTATCCACCAGCAGGTAGGCATAGGCCTGGTGGTGCGAGCGCCCGACGCGGCCGCGCAACTGATGCAGTTGCGCCAGGCCGAAGCGGTCGGCGCGGTTCATGATGATGGTGTTGGCGGTGGGCACGTCGATGCCGGTCTCGATGATGGTGGAGCACAGCAGCACATTGAAGCGCTGACGGGTGAAGTCGCGCATCACCGTTTCCAGTTCGCGCTCGGCCATCTGGCCGTGCGCCACGCGGATGCGTGCCTCCGGCAGCAGTGTTTCCAGTTTCTCGCGCATGTTGGCGATGGTGTCCACCTGGTTGTGCAGGAAATAGACTTGGCCGCCACGTTTGAGTTCGCGCAGCACTGCTTCGCGGATCACGCCCTGACTGTAACTGCTGACAAAGGTCTTGATCGACAGTCTGCGTTGCGGAGCGGTAGCGATCACCGAGAAATCACGCAGACCTTCCAGCGACATTGCCAGCGTGCGCGGGATCGGTGTGGCGGTCAGCGTGAGTACGTCAACCTCGGCGCGCAGCGCCTTGAGCTTTTCTTTCTGTTGTACGCCGAAGCGGTGCTCTTCGTCGACGATGACCAGGCCGAGGTTATGGAACTTGATGTCCTTCTGCAGCAGCTTATGGGTGCCGATCACGATGTCGAGTCTGCCGTCCGCCATGTCTTTCAGCGCCTGCGTGGTTTCCTTGGTTGAACGGAAACGCGACAGTTCGGCAAGTTTCACCGGAAAGTCGGCGAAGCGCGTGGAGAAGTTCTGGAAATGCTGCTCGACCAGCAGCGTGGTCGGTGCCAGTACCGCGACCTGCTTGCCTTCCATTGCCGCAATGAAGGCGGCACGCAATGCAACTTCGGTCTTGCCGAAACCGACATCGCCGCAAATCAGCCGATCCATCGGCTTGCCGGCCTGCAGGTCAAGGATCACCGCCTCGATGGCGGCGGCCTGGTCCGGCGTTTCATCGAAGCCGAAACCCGCGGCAAATGCTTCGTAGTCGTGATGGTTGAGCTTGAACGCATGACCCTTGCGCACTGCGCGCTGGGCATACAGATTCAGCAACTCGGCCGCGGTATCGCGCACCTGCTGCATGGCGCGACGCTTGGCCTTGTCCCAGGCCCCGCTGCCCAGCTTGTGCAAGGGCGCGGCTTCCGGCGCACCGCCGCTGTAGCGGCTGATCACGTGCAGTTGCGATACCGGCACGTAAAGCTTGTCCTTGTCGGCGTATTCCAGCAGCAGGAATTCGTTCTCGCCTTCGCCCAGGTCGAGGTTGACCAGGCCGTGGTAGCGCGCAATGCCGTGCTGCTCGTGTACCACAGGGTCGCCCGGTTTGAGTTCGGACAGGTCGCGCAACATGCCTTCCACGTTGCTCTTCTTCGCGGCACGCGAGATACGGCCTCTGGCCTGCTGGGCGTACAATTCGCTTTCGGTGACGACGGCGAGCTTGTCGTCGGTCAGTGCGAAGCCGTTCTGTACCAGTGCCACGCACAGCATGAACGGCTTTCTGCTTTGCAGGAAATCCGCGTAGCTTTCGCATGGCGCGGGCTTCAGGCCGTATTCGTTGAGATAGTCGGAGATGATTTCGCGCCGGCCCAGACTGTCGGCAAGCAGCAGCACACGGCCGGGATAGCCTTGCAGGAAATTTGCAAATGCCTGGGTGGGAATCTCGGCGCGGCGATTGACTGCAATGTCCGGCAGTTGTTCGGTGGCGCAGGCAGTCAGTGCGCTGCCCTCGGTCTCATTTGTGACGATGTCGATGCGCGCAAAATTCCTGGCCTTTACGAAGAATTGCTCGGCGTCGAGAAATAATTCCCCGGGCTCCAGCAGCGGCCGCTGTGGATCGCCGCGCAGCAGCTTGTAGCGCGAAGCTGCATCTTTGGCGAAACCGGCGATGGCCTCGTCGATTTCATGGTGCAGGCAAAGCGTGGTGTTCGCCGGCAGATAGTCGAACAGCGTGGCGGTCTGCTCGAAGAATAACGGCAGGTAATACTCGATTCCGGACGGAGCGTTGCCCTTGCTCACATCCTTGTAAATGCCGGCTTTGGACGGATCGCCCTCGAAGCGTTCGCGGAAACGCTGGCGGAACGTGCTCTGGCCCTGGTCGTCGAGCGGGAATTCGCGCGCCGGCAGCATGCGGATTTCCGGCACCGGGTACAGCGTACGCTGGGTGTCCACGTCGAAGGTGGCGATGGTCTCGATTTCGTCGTCGAACAGGTCGATGCGGTAGGGCACCGGACTGCCCATCGGGAACAGGTCGATCAGCCCGCCGCGCACGCAGTATTCGCCCGGGGTGAGCACCTGTTGCACGTGGCGGTAGCCGGCCAGCGTCATCTGTGCGCGAAACGCGTCGAGATCAAGCTGTTCACCCTTTTTCAGGAAGAAGGTGTAGGCCGCCATATAGCCCACCGGCGGCAGCGGGTAAAGTGCGGTGGTGACCGGTACCACCACGATGTCAAACGCCTGCGTGCGGATGTGGTGCAGTGTGGCGAGGCGTTCGGAGACCAGATCCTGGTGCGGCGAGAAGTGGTCATAGGGCAGCGTTTCCCAGTCCGGCAGCAGATGTACGCCCAGTTCGGGCGCAAAGAACGGGATTTCCTCGACCAGCCGCTGAGCCTCCAGCGCGCTGGAGGCGATCACCACCAGCGGAGCGTTCTTTTTGGCGTATTGCGCCAGCGCCAGCGCATCTGAGGAGCCGGACAAACGGGTATAGCGCGGGTGGGAATGGCGAGACTTGAAAAGCATGAAGGTTAATCGGTGCAAAGGCGCGCATTATAAGGCAAGCATGGTGTTTTCATTTACAATTCGGCCATGTCCGAATTTTACGCACTGGTTCCCGCCGCCGGTTCCGGCTCACGTATGGGCGGTGGGCTGCCCAAACAGTATCTGCCGCTGGCCGGGTCGCCGATGATCTATCACGCGCTGGCCCGCTTGTGCGGTTGCGCCGAGATCGGCACCGTATTTGTGGTGCTGGCGCCGGACGATGCCTTTTTTGCGCTGTACGACTGGTCGGAATTCGGCGACAAGCTGCAGCCCCTGTATTGCGGCGGCGCGACGCGCGCGGAAAGCGTGCTCAATGGCCTGATGGCGGCGGAACTGGAGCCGGACGATTGGGTGCTGGTGCACGATGCGGCACGGCCCTGCCTGAGCGAGGTACAACTGGCAAAGATGATCACTGAACTGCGCGACGACGAGGTAGGCGGTATTCTCGCAGTGCCTCTGGCGGATACCTTGAAGCGCGCCGATGGTGCGGGGCGGATCACCGTGACCGAGCCACGCGACCGTCTGTGGCAGGCGCAGACACCGCAAATGTTCCGTACCGGGCTGTTGCTGCAGGCGCTGCAGGCCGCACCCGAAGTGACCGACGAGGCTTCGGCGGTCGAAGCGCTGGGGTTGCATCCCAAGCTGGTGGAAGGCGGATCGAGCAACTTCAAGGTGACTTATTCGCAGGATATGCAGCTTGCCGAGTTGCTGCTGCACGCAAGGCAGGAGAATTCATGAGAGTCGGGCAGGGGTTCGATGTTCACCAGCTGGTTGCAGGTCGCAAGCTGGTCATCGGCGGCGTGGAGATACCGTATGAGAAGGGGCTGCTCGGCCATTCCGATGCCGATGTGCTGCTGCATGCGATCTGCGATGCATTGCTGGGTGCAGCGGCGCTGGGCGACATCGGCCGCCACTTCTCCGACAGCGATGAAAAGTACAGAAATATCGACAGCCGCGAACTGTTGCGCGAAGTCGCGCGCCTGGTGGCGAATGAAGGCTTTCGCATCGGCAATGTGGATGCCACCATCATCGCGCAGGCACCGAAGATGGCGCCGCACATCGACCGGATGGTACAGAACATCGCTTCCGACCTCGGCATTGCGATGAGCGCGGTGAACGTGAAGGCGACCACCACCGAAAAATTGGGTTATATCGGGCGCGGCGAGGGTATCGCAGCGCAGGCAGTGACACTGTTACTGGTTTCCTGATGCGGGTATTGGCATTAGAGACATCTACCGAATACTGTTCCGTCGCGCTGTGGCAGGACGGTGAACTGCGCGAGCGCTGCGAACTGGTGGGGCAGAAGCATTCCGAAGTGCTGATGCCGATGCTGGATGAGTTGTTGCGTGAAGCGGACGCAGGGCTGGCCGATCTGGACGGCATTGCATTCGGCGCCGGGCCAGGATCGTTCACCGGTGTGCGCATCGCCTGCGGGGTGGCGCAGGGGCTGGCGCTGGGTGCGGAGTTGCCGGTGGCCGGTATCTGCACATTGCAGGCATTGGCGCAGGCTGCCGGGCATGACAAGGTGATTGCTGCGCTGGATGCGCGCATGGCCGAGGTGTATTACGCGGCTTACGAAAAACGGAACGGTGAATGGTGGACAGTATACGAGCCAGGTCTGTATCTGCCGCAGGATACGCCGCAAGTGACGGGTAGTGACTGGTTCGGTGCCGGCAGCGGTTTTCTCGCACATGGCGATTTGCTGCGTGCACGCTATGTGGCCAGCCTTGCCGGGGCGGACGAGCATGCAGTGCCGCAGGCCGGCGCCGTCGCACAGCTCGCAGCCTCCATGTTTGCCGCCGGCAGGGGCGTGGATGCGGCCGATGCGTTGCCGTTATACCTGCGCGACAAGGTGGCATTGAAGACCAGCGAGCGCGCACAGTGAGCGAACTGGAGTTGCGTTCGATGGTGGCGGAGGATATCGAAACTGTGGCCGCGATCGAGCGCGTAATTCACCGCTTCCCATGGACGCCGGGCAATTTCAGCGATGCACTGAACAGCGGCTATGTGTGCAAGGTGGCGGAACTGGACGGCAATATGGTCGGCTACGCGGTAATGATGCCGGTGCTGGATGAGGTGGAGTTGCTGGACATCAGTATTGCCGCAGAATACCAAGTCAGGGGGCTGGGCAGCGATTTGCTGCAGCAGATGATGGGACTGGCGCGCGGCATCAATATGCAGCGCATGTTCCTGGAGGTGCGACCTTCCAATGTTGCGGCACTGGCGTTGTACAGCAAGCATGGCTTTCGCGAGATTGGCCTGCGGCGTGATTATTATTCCGCGGGGGATAAACGCGAAGATGCCATCGTGATGGAACGGATATTATGAACAGAGATGAGGCCATACTGCGTGAGCTGAACCTGTATCCGCTGTGGAAAACGCGCGAACAGGTTGCTGCCGCTCCCCCCATTCCGGAAGCGGCTCCGGCAGGGCCGACTGTAGCGGAAGCAGAAGTGCCGGTGGTGGAAAAGAGCCGCGAGCAGATCCTCGGCGATCTCGGCTGGCCGGAACTGAAATCCATGGTGCGCGACTGCACCGCCTGCAAGTTGCGTGCGGGATGTACGCAGACCGTATTCGGTGTCGGCGACGAGCAGGCGGACTGGTTGTTCGTGGGCGAAGGCCCGGGAGCGGACGAGGATGCACGTGGTGAACCGTTCGTGGGACAGGCGGGCAAGCTGCTCGACAACATGCTGCTGGCGATAAAACTGAAACGCGGCAACAGAGTGTACATTGCCAATATTGTAAAATGCCGTCCGCCCGGCAACCGTACACCGGAGGCGGACGAGATTGCGGCCTGTATGCCCTATCTGCAGCGGCAGGTTGCGCTGATCCGCCCCAAAATTATCGTCGCGCTGGGCAAGACCGCTGCCACTGCACTGTTGGGACGCGAAGCGACGCTTGCCAGCCTGCGCGGCAAGCTGCACGATTTTGCAGGTATCCCGCTGATTATCACTTACCACCCGGCCTATCTGCTGCGTACGCCGCTGGACAAGGCCAAGGCATGGCAGGATTTGTGTCTGGCAGTGCAGACGATAAATGGTTAAGCTGGCGGCTGGAGGAGAAATTTCACGAAGGACGATAAGATGGCAGACAACGATAGTGGATTGAAAATGCTGTTGGTGGAAGACAGCAAGATGACCCTGAAGATGCTAAGCGATTACCTGGCGAACATGGGTCTCCGCAATCTATTGACTGCGGAAACCGGCAAGGATGCGCTGGAGATATTCGGCAAGGAGCGTCCGGACATTGTTTTGCTGGATGTATTGTTGCCGGATATCGATGGTTTCGAGGTGGCCAAACAGATTCGCGCGCTGGAACGCGGAGAGAACTGGTCGGCAATCATTTTCCTGAGTAGCATGTCCGAGGATGAGGATGTGGCGCGCGGTATCGAGGCCGGTGGTGACGACTACCTGATGAAGCCGGTCAGCGAGGTGGTGCTGAAGGCGAAAATACGCGCCATGCGCCGGCTGGTCGAAATGCAGCGTGCGCTGGTAGACGTCAGCCGTCAGTTGAATGTCGCCAACAAGGAACTGCAGCGCCTGTCTATTACCGACGGCCTGACCGGAATTGCCAATCGCCGTATGTTCGACGAAATGCTGTCGCGCGAATGGCGCCGCTGTGCGCGTATGCAGAAACCGTTGTCGCTGATCATGGTGGATATCGATTATTTCAAGCAGTACAACGACAACTACGGTCACCAGATGGGCGATGCATGCCTGAAGCAGGTGGCCGAACAGGTGTCGCGTTCGGCTTCGCGTCCCGGCGATCTGGCGACGCGTTATGGCGGGGAGGAATTTGCCCTGATACTGGGTGAGACAGATTCAAATGGCGCGAAGTGGGTGGCCAATCATATTCGCCAGCATGTCGCCGATCTCAAACTGGAGCATCCCGCTTCGCCGTCACACTTCCTGTCGGTAAGCTGCGGCGTATCGACCGTCGTGCCGGGCGACAAGTTGTCGCTGGAGACGTTGCTGAAGACCGCCGACCATGCGCTGTACATGGCAAAAACACAGGGGCGTGACCAGATAATGGCGGCCGATTTCGGGCAGACCGGCTGATTTATATCTGACCGAGATCCTGGTCGTGGCCGTGCCGTCGATACAGCGCACCCATGGCGCCTGCCGTCAGCAGGCCGAACACCAG
>CAZMSI010000002.1:0-30021 GCA_964568895.1 uncultured Sideroxydans sp.
CCGGCTGCTCGATATAGATCGGCTGGTGCTCTTCCACGCGCTTTCTTTCTTCTTCCACTTCCGCTTCGCGCGCGCTCAGCGCCTGCACACCGATGCGTTTATCCTGTCGCGTCTGCCAGGTATTGCGCAGCCACAGCACGGAGTTCTCGATGGCGGCACCCAGCCAGTCGATGAAGCGCAGCCAGGATAGCCCGGTAAACAGACTGAAGCCCACCGCCATCAGCACCAGCAGGAACAGGGTGGCGCCGGTGAAACCAAGCAGGTGTGACAGCGCATGGCCCAGCACTGTGCCCAGCATGCCACCATGCTCCTGCGGCAGTTGCACTTGCATGGTGTACAGGCGCAAGGTCTCGAGCGCGCTCGAGGCAAGCAGCAGCACGGCAAACCCGGTATAGGCCAGCCATGGCGCGCGCCCTTCGAACAGGCTGTCCGGCGCGATATCCCGGTAGCCGGCCCATACGCGCTGCAACAGAAACACCACCCACCACCAGGCGGAAAACCCGAACACGTACAACAGCACGTCGGACAGCCAGGCACCGAACACGCCGCCCGGGTTGTGCAGCACGGCGCTGCTGGCGCTGTTCGACCACGCCGGGTCGTAGCGGTTATAACCGTAAAGAACGAGAATCAGATAGGCTGCCACCGCGGACAGCAGCAGCCAGCGCGACTCGCGCAACAACAGGATGAGCCGCGCCGGCAACGGCGCAGCCTTGTCAGCAGAATTGCCAACCGCCATGGTTTTCCCCGTTGGAATGAAAATAACAGACAATCACTATAACTCTTGCTGCAACAACCCCAGCCGCTGCCCGACCCGCACCGCCTCCAGCCTGCTGTTCACGTGCAATGTCTGGAAGACCGCGGCAACATGTATCTTGACCGTGCCTTCCGCCAAGTTCATTTCGTGCGCAATGTCCTTGTTCGGTTTGCCGTCTGCCAGATGCTGCAGCACCTCCATTTGCCGGGCAGTCAGGCCGAATTCGTTGGAGCGGCAACTGCGCTTGTCCACAGTGCCACGATCCATGTCGGCCATGGTCTGCTGCAACAGTTGCGGCGGCAGATAAATGCCACCCTCCAATACCATACGCAGCGCGCTGAGCATGACCTTGCCCGATGTCATTTTCGAAACATAGCCCATTGCACCGAATTCCATTACCCGTTCGATGTCGTCGCGGTGCTCGGAGCCGGACACTACAACCACGGGAATTCCGGGATGGCGCAAATGAAAAACGCGCACCGACGGTGCGCCATCGCCTCCAGGCATGTTCAGATCGATCAGTGCCAGGTCGATTTGTGGATGCTCTTCCGCATGATGCAATGCTTCCGGAAAGCTGGCCGCATCCAGAATAGTCACTTCGTCGTCCAGTTTCTGCAGAACATAGCGTATCCCATCGCGAAACAGCGCATGGTCGTCCGCCAGTAATATCGTCATTGCCACCGCACAACTCCCCTCACAACGACTTTTTGCAATAATACCTCATCCCCGCACGGTTTTCCCTATGCAATGCCCATCGCATCTTCAATGAACATATCCGGGTGCGCAGGTTATATCGCTGTCAACAGGGAACATCGGCCTTCAGGCGGCACGCCACAAAGGCCAGGTCTTCATGCGCGGCCTAGTCCTCCTCGCCGGCGAGGACCAATTGCCGGATGTCGTCCGCCAGATAATCGATGCGCTGGCCGTAACGCGACATCCACACCGGTTTGCCGCCGACGCCGATGAGGTAGGTGCTATCGGAATGATCCAGCGTGTAGCTGCCATTCTTTTCGAAATGCTTTTTGTAATTGACACCAAACGCCTTGGCTGCAGTAGCGGTAGCCTGCGCGTCGCCGCGCAGCCCGATGAACGATGGGTCGAAATAGGGTACGAATTTGCCCAGCACCTGTGGCGTATCGCGCTCCGGATCGAGGGTGACGAACAATACCTGCACCTTCTGCGCATCCGGCCCCAGCTTCTGCATGGTTTGCGCCAGGTCGGCCATCGTGGTCGGACACACCTGCGGGCAGTGGGTATAACCAAAGAACAGCACCACCACCTTGTCGCGAAAATCACTCAGGCTGCGCGGCTTGCCGGAAGCGTCCGTCAGCTGGAATGCGGGATGTGGATGCTGCCAGGTTACATCGATGGCGTGCAGCGGCTGCGGCAGGGGCTTGGAACAGGCAGCCAGCAATGCCACGCACAACACGCACAATAAACTACGCAATCTGATCATCACTTCCATCCTTTTTCAGCAATTCGATATCCAGCCACGCTGCCGCTACACGCGCATCCGGCACTTCCATGAACGGTACCACACCAAGCAACGGCGCATCGATACGGCCGCGCAAGGTATCGATATTTTCCTGCAGCGCGGGCATCTGTTCATCCACCACATTGGCCACCCAGCCTGCGCATTTTAATCCGCATCCGGCAATGGCCCGCAGCGTCAGCAAGGCGTGATTCAGACAACCCAGACGCATGCCCACCACCATGATCACCGGCAAGCCGAACTGCTGCGCCAGGTCGGCGCCATCCTGTTTCTCGTTCAGCGGCACCAGGAATCCGCCAGCGCCCTCGACAATCACCTGTTCCGCCTGCCCGGCCAGTTCCCGCCAGGCTTCCAGGATGTGCGGCAACTCAATATGCACGCCGGAAAAACGCGCGGCGATGTGCGGCGCAATGGCCGGTTCAAAGCAATACGGGTTGACCTGCCCATAGGCAAGCTGCATCGTGCTTGCCGCGCTCAACGCCAGAGCATCTTCGTTGTGCCCGTCCTCATCGCTACCGGCAGCCACCGGCTTGAAGCCGGCCACCTGCAAACCCTTGGCCGCCATGGCATGCAGCAGCGCGCAACTGACCAGTGTCTTGCCAACACCGGTGTCGGTACCGGTGATGAAATAGCTCATAACCTGAATTTCGTCTGCACGATCGCTCTGCCGTCCGTAGCCTGTTTCGACGGCACCTTCCATGCATGACCGTAAATCACCTCGAAAGTTGCAGGCAGCTTGCCATTACGGCGCAAAACCTCATAGTTTTGCACGATGCGCGTCCACTTCTGCCTGCCCGTCATGCCCTGCGCGCGGCCGGCGGTGGCATTGTGCGCACCGATGCCGCGTAAATCCTGCATTACTGCTTTCACGTCATCATAGGTCAGGGTCAGCTTTTCCATCTCCATCACCGGGTCGGCGAAACCGGCCGTCATCAGCATGTCGCCAATGTCGTGCATATCGATGAAGCGGTTGACATGGTTGTAGCCGTCCACCCCATCGAAGGCAATGCGCAACTCCTGCAGCGTATCCGGACCGAAAGTGGAGAACAGCAGCAGTCCTTCCGGCTGCAACACGCGATTCAGTTCGCAAAAAGTGGCTGGCAGGTCGTTGCACCACTGCAGCACCAGATTGGACCACACCATGTCCACGCTCTGCGCAGCGAGCGGCAAAGCCTCGACATCGGCGCAGACAAAATGCTGGCGGCGGCCGGAAAACAGCTTCTGCCACCAGCTCGAAGTGCCGCGCGCCACCTGCAGCATGCCGATGGCAATGTCGAGCGCGAGGATCTCGGCCTGCGCATAGCACTCGCCCAACTGACGCGCCCCCCAGCCGGTGCCGCCACCCGCGTCCAGCACCCGCCGCGGCTGCAACTTGATGTAATCAAGCCGCTCCAGCATGCGGCTGCACACCTCGCGCTGCAGTACCGCGGTCGCATCGTAGCTATTCGCTGCGCGACTGAACGCGCGGCGCACCTCGCGTTTATCGATCAGGAATTCATTCATGTAAAAAATCCACCATCCGTTCCACCACCGTTTCCGAATGCGGCAGGAACGGCGCATGCGCCGCGCCTGCCACATTCATCATCTGTGCATTGGGTAATACCTGCACCATGTACTGCGACGCCGCCAGCGGTGTCAGCATGTCGCGTTCTCCCGCAATCACCAATGCCGGTTGTTGCAATTCTGCCAGCGATGCGCGCAAGTCGGTATCGCGCAAGATTTCCAGCCCGCCGCGCAAGGCATCTATGTCCGGCTCGCCGCGGCTGAACAACCGACTGCGCAGACTGGTCAGCAGTTCGCGTTCGTTGTCGCTGCCGCGCACCTGTAGCGCAAGGAAACGTTTCAGTGTCTGCGCGTGATTCGCCAGCAGCGCCTCTGCAAAATCCTGCAGCGTGTCGGCTGCCATCGCATGTGGCCAGTCATCGCGCTGCACGAAACACGGCGTACTCGCCATCAATACCAGCTTCTCCACTTGCTGCGGATGCAATGCTGCCCAGCGCAATGCCACTTGACCACCCAGCGACCAGCCGCAGACGGCCAGCGCTTCATCGAACTGCGCGGACAGCACGCCCACCAGCCGATCCAGCGTAAATTCATCCAGCGGCGCACTGGCACCGTGTCCCGGCAGATCCATGCAAATCACCCTGCAGTGCTGCGCCAGATGCTCCACCATGCCGCCCCAGATGCCGCCGTGCATACCCCAGCCGTGGATCAGCAGCAGCGGTTTCCCTTCGCCGTAGCATTCAAGGTACAAGCTCATGCAATGCCTCCACCAGTTGCACCACATCCTGTTCGTTGTGCGCAGCGGACAAGGTGATGCGCAAGCGTGCCGTGTCCTGCGGAACGGTAGGCGGGCGGATCGCTGCAACCCAGATGCCGCACGCACGCAACGCATCGCTCAGTTCCAGCGCCTGCCGGCTGTCGCCAACCAGCAGCGGCTGGATCGCGGTGTCCGATGGCATCAGTTGCCACGGCAGATCATTCAGTCCATCGCGCAGTTTCGCGATGAGAATGCGCAAATGCTCGCGCAGCGCATCGCCCTGCTCGATAAGCTGCAAACTCTGTTCCAACGCCGCCGCCAGCGCGGGTGGCGTGGCGGTGGTATAGACATAGCTATGTGCATGGTTCACCAGCGTATCGATGACCACCTGTTCCGCTGCAACGAAGGCACCGAATACGCCGGCTGCCTTGCCCAGCGTTCCCATCAGGATCACACGCGGCGAATCGAGGCCGAAGTGCGCCAGTGAACCGCGGCCCTGCTCGCCCAGCACGCCGAATCCGTGCGCATCGTCCACCAGCAGCCAGGCGTCAAAGCGCTCGCACAACGCGAGCAATTCCGGCAACGGGGCAATGTTGCCATCCATGCTGAACACCGCATCGGTGATAATGAGTTTCCTGCCGGTCTGTGCCTGCGCCAGCAATTGCTCCAACTGCACCATGTCGCCATGGCGGTAGCGTTTCACCGCGGCGCGCGACAGAAGCATTGCGTCGTTGAGCGAGGCGTGGTTGAGCTTGTCGGCGAACACGGTATCGCTCTTGCTGGCCAGTACCTGCACCACTCCGAGGTTCGCCATATAGCCGGTGGAAAACAGTAACGCGGCAGGTTTGCCGACAAACGCGGCAAGTTGCAGTTCGAGCTGGTGATGCGGCTCGAAGTGCCCACTCACCAGATGTGCGGCACCCGCACCCACACCCCATTGCGCAGCACCTTGCTGCAACGCGGCAATCAGTTGCGGATGGTTGGCGAGACCGAGGTAATCATTGCTGCAAAAGGATAAATATTTTTTCCCATCGACAACGATATGTGGTGACTGCGGACTCTGCAGGGTACGGCGCTGGCGCAGCAGGCCTTGCGCAGCGCGTTTGTCCAGGTCGCATTGCAACTCTGCAAACGGCATCAATGCGATTCGGCAAACGGGTACATGCCCAGTTTATCGAGCAGCGCACGATCCCGCTCGACGTCCGGATTGCCAGTGGTCAGCAACTGCTCGCCGTAGAAGATCGAATTGGCACCGGCCAGGAAGCACAGCGCCTGTACCGCATCGCTCATCTGTTGGCGGCCGGCGGACAAACGCACGCGCGCCTTGGGCATGGTAATACGTGCCACCGCAATAGTGCGAACAAAGTCCAACGGGTCGAGGTCCTCGGCGCTTTCCAGCGGCGTGCCTTCGACCTTCACCAGGTTGTTGATCGGCACACTCTCCGGGTACGGCTCCATGTTGGCCAGTTGCGCAATTAATCCGGCCCGCTGCGCCAGGGTCTCGCCCATGCCGACGATGCCGCCGCTGCACACGTTGATGCCGGCCTGACGCACACGCTGCAGCGTGTCGAGCCGGTCCCGGTAGTCGCGGGTGCTGATGATCTCACCGTAAAATTCGGGTGCGGTATCAAGATTGTGGTTGTAGTAGTCCAGCCCGGCTTCTCGCAGTTTTTCCGTCTGCTCATCGTTTAGCATACCCAATGTGGCACAGGTTTCCATGCCCAGCGCGCGCACTGCCTTGACCATTTCCACCACGCTCAACATGTCCTCGTCGCTCGGTTCGCGCCACGCCGCGCCCATGCAGAAACGGCCGGCACCCGCCTGCTGTGCAGCTTGCGCGGCCTTGACCACTTCGTCCACATCGAGCATACGGCGGTTTTCCACTCCCGCATCGTGAAACGCCGATTGCGGGCAGTAGCCGCAATCCTCGGAGCAGCCGCCGGTCTTGATCGACAACAGCGTGGACAATTGCACCGCGTTCGGATCAAAATTTTCACGGTGAATTTGCTGTGCGCGGTACAGCAAGTCGGCGAACGGTAATTGGAATAATGCTTCTATTTCGGCAACGCTCCAGCGCTGCACTTTGTTCTGCACGGAGGCAGAATGAGCTAACGGCATGTTCAGGGTTTGCATGTTGGAATAATCGGATTAAATTAACGCCTGCAGAATTCGCGCGGCACGTGGCATAAAAACATGCGCATCATCGACGATAGGATAGCGCCTTGTCAATTTTGATGAATAAATTCATGAACATTAGCTTAAAACTTGGGCAACTCCTTCCCGCGCAGCCCTGTTTGCTGTGCGGCACATACACTCGTCACGATGGCTGGTGCCCGAGCTGTGACGCCAGCCTGCCTTATCTGGCACATGCATGCTGTCCGGTCTGCACCTTACCGACGTCGGATGGAAGCATCTGCGGACGCTGCCTGCAACACCCGCCGCACTTCGACCGCACCGTCGCCGTGTTCGCCTATGCCTTCCCGGTCGACAAACTGGTGCATGCACTGAAATACGGCGAACAACTGGCGCTGGCCGATGCCCTGTCCGGGCAACTGGTACAACGCATCGAACAACCTCCGGATCGCATACTGGCCATGCCGCTGCATCACGTGCGGTTACGCGAGCGCGGCTTCAATCAGTCGCTGGAATTGGCGCGCGGCATCTGCCGCCAGCTGAAGGTGCCGTTGCTGGCAAACAGCGCCCGGCGCATCCGCAATACCACGCAACAATCCGCCTTGCCCTGGAAACAGCGCAAACGCAACATGCGCAACGCTTTTGCCTGCGACGACGATCTGTCCGGCCTGCATATCGGTATCGTGGACGACGTGATGACCAGCGGCACGACTCTGGACGAATTGGCGCGCACGCTGCGGCAAGCCGGCGCCCGCGAAATCAGTGCCTGGGTGGTAGCCCGGACACTGCCGCACACGACGCATTGATTATTTTGCCGGCACCGCCAGCGCCTGCAGGCGTTTCTCGACAAAAGCCTGCAATTCCGCGTTCAGCTGGTGCAGGCCGAGGGCATGCTGGTAGGCGTCGCGCGCATCCTCGTCATCGTCCACCGCCTGGCAGGAAATGCCCAGCCCCATCCACCAGATCGCTGACTTTGGCGACAGGTGCAGGGCGATCTGGTAATGCGTAATCGCCTCCTTGTGCCGATCCAGGCGCTGCAATACCGCAGCCACGAATGCATGGTAGTCCGCTTCCTGGTCGGCAAACGGCATGGTTGTATCCAGCGTTTTCAGCGCCTGCGGCAGCGCACCGCGCTCGACCTGCAGCCGCGCCAGTAGCATGGCCAGATGCGGCTGTTTCGGATCGTAATTCAGCCCGTCCTGCAATATGCGCTCGGCTTCCGCGTTACGCCTGCTCTCCAGCAGCAACCCGACCAGCGTCTGCCGTGCTGCGGTATGGCCCGGATCAAGCTGCAATGTTGTTTCGAGATGGGGCAGCGCCTCACTCTTGCGTCCCTGCTGGATCAATGCAACCGCCTGGCCGAACTCGTCCAGCGCCTGCTGTTGCGGGCTGAGGTGCTTGATCGGCGGTCCGCCGTACCCTTCCTCCGCATCTGTTTTGGCCGGCGCTGTCCCGGATTGCTTCACCGCGGCGTTATCATGCCGCTGCTTCGATGCCTGCAGCTGTTTCGGTAGCTTTGCCGGCGCCTGGTGTTGTTCTGGCGGCGCCTGGCGCTGCTCATCGGGTTTGTCGGACGGCAGCGGAATGGATGACAACTCGAAACTGAGACTCAGGCTGGGCGCCAGATGTTCTGCCGGTTGCTGCGCCACAACCGCCGGCTGCGGCTGAGACGCCGGTTTGGGAGCCGATACTATCGGCCTGGTCGTTTGCGGCGCCTTAACCGGCGGCGGTGGCGCAGGTACGCGGTGCAGTATTTTCCACAGCACGCCACCCAGCACGACCAGCAGGATTATCCCGAACGCCGCCCCTATCGTCAGCCGTTGCTGCCCTGTCGCCGACGGCACCGCACGAACCGTATCCGTTTTCGCCACGGCATCCGTACCGCGCTTTTCGAGGTCGTTCAGTACCTGATTGATCAGACTCATTGCACCGATATCCAGGCTATGGCCGCCACGACAACGGCGAGTGCCGCAATACCCCAGCCCCATGCCATCCAGTCACGGCGTGCTTCCGGCGTATCGGCGGCGGCAGCACGCACGTGACGCGCCAGCACCTGCTGACGACCCTCGCCATAGGCCAGAAACAGCGCCTTGTGCGCAATGATGTTCACCAGGCGCGGTGTACCCTGGGTAACGCGCTGCATCGCATCCACGGCACCGCGATGGAACAGGGTGTCGCCGCGATAGCCGGCCACCATCAGGCGGTGACGCAGGTAGCGATCCAGCTCGTTTTTGCGCAGCCCCTTCAGCACGTACTGGAAGCTGATGCGCTGACGCAGTTGCCGCACCGACTTCTGTTTGAGACGCTCATCCAGCTCCGGCTGGCCGAACAGCACCACTTGCATCAGCTTGCGCTTCTCGGTCTCCAGATTGGTCAGCAGGCGCAGCACTTCCAGACTGTCCAACGGCATGGCCTGCGCTTCGTCCAGACACACCAGCACGCGCTTGCCCTCACGGGCAAAATTCAACAGCGCAAGCGTCAGCCCCTTGAGTAAAAGATGCTGATCGACATCCGGGTCGAGTTTGATGCGAAATTCATCGGCCAGCGCCAACAGCAGGCTGCGAGGTTCGAGGTAGGGATTGGGAAGGTAGGCGGTAACAAATTTTCTCGCACTGCGTACGCCGGTTGCCGCATCCTGCGTACCGATGGCGGTGGTGGAATCTTCCCCATGGCTGAGCGTGGCAATAAACTTGCGGCACAGCAGCGTCTTGCCGTTGCCGACTTCGCCCACGATCTTGATGAAGCCCTCGCCGTTGCGCACCGCCACCAGCAGGGTGTTGAGCGCCTCCTGATAGCTGGAGCAGGCGAAAAAGAAACTGGTATCCGGCGTCAACCCAAAGGGAAACTCGCGCAGTCCGAAATGTTCTAGATACATGTCCCTAGCGGGTCAGGTCGTTTATCCGGTCACGGCTGTTCGCGATGTCCTTCGACCAGTCCTTGTTGCTGTCCACCACCGTGGCTTTCAGCAGGATCACCAGTTCACGCTTTTGCGTGCTTGTATTGGTCTGCCCGAACAGGGTCTTCGGCAGGCCCGGCAGGCCGGAGCTGTCATTGGTCGATGCCTGTCGCATCAGGCCGCCGATCGCCACGATCTGTCCATCGTGCGCGCGCACGATGCTGTCGGTCTCGGATATGGAGCTGGAAGCCAGCGGCAGATTCAGGGTATTGGCCTGACCGCCGCTGGTGCCGAGATCCACCGTCTTGTTCACCGTAGTAACCACGCTGACCGAGGGATGCACGTGCAGAATAATGTCGTCATTATTATCGATACTCGGCGTTACATCCAGCGCGATACCGGAAAAGAATGGCTGCAAGGTAACCGAAGGTGTCGTGGTAGTTGCGGTGCCGGTGGTTGTGGTGCTGCTGACGTTGGTCACGAAAAACTCGTCGGTGCCAACTTTCAGTACTGCCTTCTGGTCGTTCAGCGTAGCAATGCGCGGGCTGGACAGCACATGCACGTTACCCTGTGTTTCAAGGAAGTTTAACAGCGCCGCAAAGCTGCCGGTCTGGAACGCCATCCCGAACATTGTCCCAGCCGTCCCGGTCACACCCGTAATAGCATTGGCGGCACCCGTTGCTGCTGCTGAGACCAGATTCGCCCCGGGCGTCGCGGTCAGCAGCGGATTGCTGAGGGATTGCGCAGCACCTGCCACACTGGGCTGCAAGGTGGTGGATACGCCCAACTGGCCAAGCGAAGTAAGACTGTTCGGACCGCGCTTGAAGGCGCCCCAGTTCACACCGGACTGGAATCCGCTGCTCAACTGCACCTCGATGATTTTCGCTTCCAGAATCACCTGGCGCTCGACCGAAATCTGCGAAGCCTTGAGGTATGCTGCCACACTCCTCAATTCGTCCGGCATGGCGCGTATCACTATCACCCCGGACATCGGGCTGATTACCACGCTGCGCCCCTTCCCGGTACCGACGATGGTATGTATCGCCCTGCTCAATTCAGACCAGAAATCGGTATCGGTCGTCGTTTCGACCTTGCTGCTGTCCGGCGCCTGCTGCCTGTTGTTACTCGTCGTCGTTGTATTCGTCGTTCCCACCCCTCCCGAAGTGGGAGTATCCGAAACGGAACCGGAACTCACGCGCAGTTCCGACTTGCCCTTGCGCACCCCGGTCAGGTAATTCACCTGGAAAATACGGGTCTGCAGCGAAATCGGCTGGACGTAGATGCGCGTGCCATCTACCTTGTATTCGTAACCATACAGGTTGCGAATGGCTTCCAGCGCATCGAAAACGGTCACATTTTTGAGGTTTAGCGATATATTTCCGGTAACGTCCGGATGCACCAGCATGCTGTAGCGAGTGCCGGAAACAATGGCCATGAACACCTGCTTCGCCGGTGTATCGTTGACAGTCAGGTCGAACCTGACCTCCGGCGGCTCCGTTCCCTTGGGCATGCCCGCCTCGACAGGCGGCAACAGTGCGTTGTTGACGGCCGCCTGGGCTTTACCAGCATTGGCGCTTTCCTGCACAGCCGCGTTCATTTCGTCGCGTATCGCGTTGGCCGTGCTGTTCTTCGAGGCTGGCGCTGCACAAGCTGCCAGGGCTACCAGCACGAGCATGCTTAACGTTCGTTTCATTTCCCCTCCCGCGGTGCGGCCTTAACGTCCGCTTTTTTTCCTGTCTGTTTCCCGGTTCCAGCTAAGCCCGACTTGCCGGGCAAGGGCTGCGCCACACTTTTTTTGATTCCCACCCCGGGAAACAGTGACAGAACCTGTTTCCCCTGCGGGCCGCGCAACACCACACTGCTTTCGTTTACCCTGATCAATCTGGAATCGCCATATTTTCCACCCTGCACCACTGTCTGGCCATTGATAATTGCCACCCGTCGCCCCGGCGCAATAAGCACGGACTGCAAACCGCTATTCGGTGTGGCAGCTTCCCCGGCAGCCGGAGCACTGACCTCGGCCGGCATCCTGGTAGGGTCGGGCAGCACTTCGGCCAGAACCACAGCCGGCAACACCCCCAGCAACAATCCCCAGCCTAATTTCCATAATCTGCTCATACTACCAGCCATGTCTTGTCCAGACTCAGGGTGTACACGGTCAATGTCAATTCCGCTACCGGATAGTGCGTCACATCCATCTGTGCCCTGCCCCAGAACATTTGCACCCGCAGATGTTCCAGCGCCTCCAGATATTTCAGCATATCAAGATAATTGCCGCGAACGGTTATTTGCACGCCATGTTTGAACACCTGCTTGCCGGGTACTGCTGGCGGCTGACCGGCATCTCCTCCATTGCCTTTGCTCGTATCCTTGCCCATCAGCGGTGCCACGGGCAGCGTTTGCAAATTGACCAGTTGCAACCGGCCATTCTTGTTCAGCATCTGCTCCAGCGTGTCCGCCATTTTATCCGATGGCACCAAGCGGTCGCTCCGCCCCTTGATGTAGCTCTCGCCTTCGGCCAATTGCTGCTTGAGCTGGGTCATGCGCTGGCGCAGCGGGGAACTTGCATCATTACGCTTGGCCTCCAGAAAGGTCTCCAGCCGTGCCCGGATGTCTTTCATTTTTTCCTGCTGCTGCACCAGCTGCGAAGATAAAACTTTCTGTTTCGCCAGCAGCGGATTGAGAAACAGTACATTGATCAGCGACACCAGGAGGAACGCAGCCGCGGCAAAAATCAGCGTGCGCTCGCGCAACGACAGGGCATCCACTTTTTTTCTCAGATTTTCCCAGTATTCCTTGATCATTTTGATGCGTCGCCCGTCTCTACGGATTGCAATGAAAACTCCACATAGCGGCCCGCATGCTTGCCACCCTCTTTCGGCAACTTCATCTGCAGCGCGGCAAACGATTTACCTTGCATTATCTTTTCCCGATTCAGGCGCTGAATATAGGCCGGCACCAGACTCGGGTTAAGCACGCCGCCCTGCAGGCTGATTTGCGCACCGTCCCCTTCGATATTGAAACCGCTCAGCCACAGTCCTGGCACCACTTGCCGCGCAAAGGCGCGCAAGTATCCCGAATAGCCCGTCGTATTCCCGATGGCACCGCTTTTCAGGGTCGCGACAAGATTCTGCTGGGCCGTCGCCTGCGCCTCAAGCTTCCGCAACTCCGATTCCAGAAGCTGCGTCGTTTTCTGCGGTGAATATTCGGATAAATCGCCCGCCAGTTTGTTCTGTTCCAAGGTGTAGCGCTTGGCAGTTTCAGCAGACTGCCGGGCCAACTGGTTTACCTGATAAGCCGCGTAGGTATAGAACAACGCCGATCCGACAATGATCAGGCCCAGCGCCTGCAGCATCGTAACCGCAGAAAAATATTTTTTCTGCGTCATGAAGATGGGGTTGAACAGGTTGATCTGCTGGCTCATAGCGCCCGCCTTTCCTGCCGCAATGCAGCCCCCAGCGAATGCAGCGCAAATACCGCAAAATCCCCGTGCTCCAGTTCGGGCACCGCACTGATATCCATCACCTGAGCCAGATCAAGCTGCTCAACCGGAAGATCCAGATTATCAGCCAGCGCTGCGGTCAAATTTGATTCTTCGGATGCGGATATCAGCAACCGGTTTACTGGAACGTAATGGTACTGGCGTCCGAAGTAATCCAGTGAGCGCTGCACCTCCAGCTCCACACGATCCAGGGATTGCTGGCGCAGACTCTGGTCTGCATCCTGTAACTGCCCCAGGGTAATTTCAATGCGCCGTGCAAGATACAGCTCCCCATCCGCAGTAAACGTCAGCAAACCGCCGCCTTCATCAAAGGCAAGCAGCGCCAGCGCCCGTTCCTCTTCCTCGAACAGCGCGGCAATGTTGCGTTGCGCCATTTCCGGAATGTCGATCACGCTCAGCCCTATCTTCGCCTTTTCGAACAAGGCAATCCGTTTCTGGATGGTTGTATTGGGGGCCGCCACCGCATACATGGATTGCGAACGCGCTGTTGTGCCATATTTCCCGGTGGGTATCTGCAACACATCCACGGTTGCATCGTCGATGTGGTAACTCAGCGCATCCTTGATGCGCCAGCGTATGGCAGACTTGAGTTCTTCCACTGGCACGTTCGGCGCATCCACCATCAATATCTGGTATTCGCCCGGCGCCAGCAGGGTAGTAAGGTGGTGCCCGCTGACATTCGATTCCTTGCAAATTTTTTCCAGTGCCGGTGCTGTCACGTCCGCCACCGGATGAAAATCGCAGACCATAACCCGGGGCCTCCCGGCCACCTGCTGGATCTGCGTCAGATAGATACCTCCCGCATTTACGCAAATAGCAAACCAGCCGCTATCACGGCTGGTTCCCCTGATTAATTTTGACAACATGGACATTTGCATATATTGGCTTAAAATAATCTAACAACTATTTGTTGTCAATATGTTTTTTGTTGTAATTCTCTATTCTGCGCATAAACTGTGGCTAGCGTATTCGCGCATTTTATTTCAATCAGGTCTTGCGCAGCCAAATAAAATCGCTAAATATTCTTATCAATCCCAAACCCTGCCGGATGGAGTGGTGCAAAATCAGGCTGAAAATCAGCGACTAGACCAACAGGCCGCGCCGAAATCAATTTCGGCCATACTTAATGCAGCAATGTTCATGCCAAATACAAAATTGCCCGCAGCGCAAGGAAACTTGGCATATTTCCAGATTTTGCCCCAGATATCTGTCGAAATTCAAACGATGGCTGCCGCCATTGTGACACCGTTATCTGGCGATCGTGGCATCGATCACCCGTTCCACGTAATCCGCCTGCCCCGCTCCGCCACCATATATCGCCGTGGACTTAATGCTGTACACCGTCACCGGACTCCCTCCCTCGGTATATGAATTGACGCTGCACGTCACTGTCACGTTGAATGGCGCCAGCGTACCGCCAAGCGTCACATTGCTGCTCGCCACACAACCCACCCCGGACTGCAAGACCTGGAACGCCCCCCAATCGATACCCGCCCGTGCCGCCTGATAGGCGCGGGTGCCCATGATATCGAGCGTGGAGCTCTGCTGCTGCGCGGTAAAAAAGGTCAGCATCGCCGCCCCCAGCGCGCTCAGCACCACCAGCAGGAAGATCGCCGTTATCAGGCTGAATCCACGTTGCAGGCTGCGAATTGTGCTTTTTACTCTCATCGATCAAGGCTCGTTGCTGACGTGGGCGGTTTCATACAGATTAATGCTTTCGCCGCTTTCCATGATGCCCAGCCGCATGGTGACCAGTCCCGAGCGCTGTGACACCACATTGGCATTGTAGGTAAAATTGCAGGCACTCACCTTGCTCGCCAACTCCGCCCCCGCATTGACCGATGTCAGCGTGGCAAGGGAAGTGGGTTGCGCCGCATTGATCGCGTAACCCCAGTAGCGCATCAAAGTACCGGAACCATCGCTGCCGCTGGTTGCTGGCGCGCATACATACGTTACCGGCGTGCTGACGATCTGAAAACGATGCCCCGGCGAATCGAACGGGAACGGATAGGCGGTCGGCGTGAAGGTGATCGTGCTGCCGCCGGAAACCACGGTTCGCCTGTTGCAGCCCTCGTACGCATCCAGGCCAACGGCTCCCGCCGCAGGATTGCAGTTGCCGGAGGCTATTCCCATGTTGTAGATGACCAGGGAATCCCCGGCATTGGCCGTGACTGGCGCACCCAGCACATCGAAGCTGCTGTCCGCTGCCGAGCTGAAATCCAGTATGTTCCCCGGCGTGCCGACACGGTAGCGCCCACCACCCGAGGTCAGCAGGAATTCCAGGTACTGGTTGCTGCCGACCGTCTGCACCCGCACGCTGTTCGGCAAGGCCGCGCGCAGATCGCGGGTGATGCGGCGCAACGCGGTATCCGCGATGTCGGTCATCTCGGCGCGGCGCGCGCTGTCCACGTAGCCCTGCACCGGCGATCTGATGAAAACAGCCACGATGCCGCCGATGATGCCGGTGATCGCGATCACCACGAGCAGCTCGACCAGGGTAAAACCGCGCTGGATTGGAAACTGATGGCTCATCACGTTCCATTCGGCGCGTAGCGCGCACGATAGCCATCCAGTTTCAGTTGCGAGCCGTCCGGCGCGGTGACTGTCACGGTGATTTGCAATCCCGCATCGTTGTCCGCGGCACCCAGAAAAGAGGTGCCGACATGCGCGATGGCCACGCTCGCCGAATAGTCAGTAAGACCACCAATGCCGTTGCCGTTGATATCGACAATGGGAGACATGCTGTAGCCGGTATAGTCCACTACATTGTCGAGCGGATCGGTCAGGCTGCCACGCGATTCGGGGTTCGGATAGGAGTCTGCGTTTTGCTGTGAGGCGGTGCAACTAGCATAGCCGGTGGCACTGACCGCACTCGCGTCGTTGGGATCGCACCAGGTAAACGGCATCAGTTCCACTTCTTCCAGCAGCGATTCCGCAATCGCCAGCGATTGCTTGCGCACCAGCGCGTCTGCGCTATGCCCCGTCGTCTGGTTCATCACCAGCAGGATGCCGGCGAGGGCAATGCTGACAATCACGATAAACATGATCAATTCGATCAGGCTGATGCCGGCCTGACGCAGCCGGCTTGCGGAATGCACAATCACCCTAGTGCACATAGCCGGTCTCCGCCTCGACTGTTATCGGTGTGGCGTAGCCGCTGACCGAAATGCTTTGTGCTGCACTAGGCTTCCCCAGCGAATCAAAACTGAAACTGGCCGCAGTAACGGTGACGCCGCTGGGAACATTAATGGGTTTGCCGGATGGGTTGGGCAGTGCGCCATCAAGACAAGCGCTGGTTGTTCCATATCTCAGGGAAATATTGCTTGCCGTAATCGATACGCATACGTAGCGGTGTTTGGCGATGGCAGCTTTCTGCGCGTAGCGCACAGTAGCGATCGCCCCGTCATAAAAACCGCGGCTATCGAATACGTTACGATCAAAAAAGCGCGGCGCGACAACCGCCGCGAGAATACCCATGATCAGCATGACCGTAATCAATTCGATCAGGGTAAAACCACGTGCGCCATGGACAGCACCGCCCACAGCCGTCGCGCGCTGCACCAGCACTGCTCGAGCACCGCCCGATCTCATAATTACCTAGTCCGAACCTTTAACCGGCATCTTCCGCAGTCAAGCATCAAGCCACAAAACAAAACAGGGGAGTACCCTCCCCTGTCTGCCACTTAAAAAAACATGACTGCGTTTGCCATTAGCAACCGGTGTCGGTCTTGGTAATAGTAGGCGTACCGCCCGCGGCCGCATTTGTATAGACGATCTGACAGGTTGCGGGTGTCCCTGCACCGGTATCCTGAATCGTGCCCGGAGTCGTCGTCGTGTCGTAATTACCACCAGTCACACCAGTCAGCGTATTGATATCGTTGGCATCAGGATAGCCATTAGTCATGGTGTATGCAGTGCCTTCGATCGTCACCACACTACTGCCTGCGGCAAGTGCTGCTGCATGCGCCAGGTTAGCCGCTGCACGCATCGACCCTTCCACACCAGACAGCGATGCCTTGCGCGCATCCGACGACAGATCCACAAATTTTGGCAGTGCAGTTGCCGCCAGAATGCCCAGAATCACAATCACCACGATCAGTTCAATCAGGGTAAAACCTTGTTGTCGTTTCATCTTAACTTCTCCTAACGAGTTACGAATTATTACAGGCCGCAGCCTGCCATTTCTTGAATCAATTATCGGCATGCCGCAGCATACCTTAGCCAAAACAGCAGCCTAATGCTATAACGAATCAACTTGAAAACGCAAGCCCATCCCTCTGAAAATAAAAAATAAGCAATCATCCTGTAACAAAGGCATCTAACGCAGCCGGTATACCAATACAGACAGAATGAACAAGCTGGCAAACAGCAGGAGTACGCCTATCACACGATAATGGCGCAGCACGTAGTCGTCCAGCTCACCATGCTCGATATCCAGCGGGCGCAACGCGCGACGCGTGGAAACCCAACGGTTGGCATCCTGTTCGAAGTCGCGCAGCAGGCTGGGGCGCAACAACAGAAACAGGCTGGCCATCGCCGCAAACACCCCTCCCGCCAGAGCCAGCAGCACGGCCCCGTCCAGCAATCTGTCCATTTCGCGCAAGGCGCTCGCGTTTCCCGCAGACAGTATGGCGGCAAGCCTGGCCTTGTCGAAGTAAACGGTGAAATATAAAACCATCCAGCAGGCGCCGGACAGCAGCAGCACGCCGCCGCTGCGGGCATGCCGGTAAAACCACCTGTCGAAATCGATGGCCCGCTCTATTGCACGCTCGTATTTCCGCGTGGAAATCCAGCGGTTGGCGTATCTGCCAAAAACCACAAGCCAATCCGGACGGAGCATGAGGACGGCGCTGCCCAGCAGGCCGGCCACGCC
This sequence comes from uncultured Sideroxydans sp., assembly GCA_964568895.1. Lineage (GTDB taxonomy): Bacteria > Pseudomonadota > Gammaproteobacteria > Burkholderiales > Gallionellaceae > RI-121. Next base: position 17,911 of record CAZMSI010000002.1, read on the forward strand.
GGCCATTATCAGGAATGCCAGCAGGATGTGCGTCTCTGCATACACCATCGGGACTTGCATTCACTCCTTCCCGAACCAGCTATATCGCTCGACCGGCTCGAACAGCACACCGGTCAGTTCTGTCTTCGCATCGCCCGGCAGTCGCTCGTACGCCAGCCTGACGTGATAGCGCACCCACTTGTTGCCGTCCCGGTCGGGCGTAAAGTGTTCGCCGCGGTTCACCACATAAATCAGTTCCCGTGACCGCAGGTCGAACACCCAGTGGCCAGGCGCCACCGAACGTGGCGTCGGAGCATAAAATTCGCCCGAGTAGTTTTGCGGTATTTTGGACAGCCAGTTCATGGGATTTTCCGCCACCAGTTCGGAAACCAGCGCTCCCTTGCCATGCGTCATCAGGTGCCCGTATTCCATGGTCAGCGCGTCCTGCAGCGCGCCGGCCACCTGTTGCATGGCGGCCTTCTCGGCATGTTCCTGATAACCCGCCACGCGGGTGAGCAGGGTGCCGACGAGTATCACGATGATGGAGATCACCACGATCAATTCGATCAGGGTGAACCCTCCTTGTCGGCGCTTGCTCATTGACGATGCATTGCCGCTTGGCCCAGATCCCACATTGGCAGGAACACGCCCAGCGCCAGAATCAGCACCATGATGCCCAGAGCCACGATCAGGACAGGTTCGATCTGCTGGGCCAGTGTCTTCACCTCATATTCCACTTCGCGTTCATACATGCCCGCAACCTCGAACATCAGGCCATCCAGGTCACCGGTCTCTTCGCCCACCGCGATCATCTGCAACACCGTCGCATCGAACACTCCGGCTCCCACGGCCGTGCGCAAAATGCTTTCACCGCGTTCCACGCCATCGCGCATTTGTTCGATGCGGGCACGCATGAATTCATTGTCGACCACCGTGCTTACCACGTTCATCCCTTGCACAATGGGAATGCCGCTCTTGAACGCCAGCGCCATGCTGCGCGCAAAACGTGCCAGCATGACCTTGAAAATGATTTTGCCGGCAATGGGTATGCGCAACTTGTACCTGTCCCAGTTATATCTGCCGTCCCGCGTGGAGATATACAGGCGGAATCCCAGCACCGCGGCAATCAGCATGGCCAGTAATATTGGCCACGAGTGCACCATAAAGCTGGAAAAACCCATCAGCAGCCGAGTCATCAGCGGCAACTCCGTATGGAAGCCAGCAAACACCTTGGCAAACTGGGGAATCACGAAAATATTCACGATCACGATAGCGATAACCATGGCAGTCACCACAAACATCGGATAGCGCATTGCGCCCTTGACGCGATCGTTCATTTCCTTGTCAAACTCGAGGTGGGTAAACAGGCGCATGAAAGTCTCGTCCAGCGTGCCGGTCATTTCACCGACCTGCACCATGCTGACATAAAAAGGCGAGAATGTTTTGGGATGGCGGCGCATGGCCGTGCTGAGCTCGCGGCCGTTATCCAGACTTTCTCGCAAATCCTGCAGCATGTCGGAAAACACCGGATTCTGCGAAGATTCCTGCAAGCCGGCCAGCGCCCGCATGATCGGCACCCCGGACCGCAACAGGGTGTGCATCTGGCGACTGAACAGCATCAATTCTACCGGCTCGACCTTTTTTTCGCGCAGCAGGTCGCTCCACCAGCGGCCACGGCGCTTGCGCCTGTCGTCGGATCTTCTGGCTGCCTTGATTTCTGTGGGAGCAATGCCGATATTGAACAGCTGGTCGGCGATGGTGCCGCTATCGTTGCCTTCCAGCGTGCCCTGCACCAGGTCGCCGCTCGCATTCCTGCCCTTGTAGGCGAATACCGCCATCAATCCTCCACCTGATTGCTGATGCGCATGACTTCAGCTACCGAGGTGCGCCCCTGCTCCATTTGCGCCAGTGCATGATCCAGCAGCGTTCGGCCCTGCATGTGCGCACGTGCAGCCTCCATGAATTGTCCCGCATCGCTATGCGCCGCGGCCTCCACCAGCTCATGATTCATTTCCAGCATCTCATAGACCGCCATGCGTCCGCGGTAACCGGTGCCATTGCAGTGCGAGCAGCCGCGCCCGTGCAACAGCTTGCGCCAGCGGTCGGCATGTACACCTTCGAATTCCAGCCATTCGATTTCCTGCGGCGTAGGATTGTGCGGCGCGCTGCAGCTTTCGCAGACGCGCCGCAGCAGGCGTTGCGCCAGCACCACCTGTACCGAAGACGCAACCATGTACCGCGGCACGTCCATGTCGACCAGCCGGAACAGGGTACTGGCGGAATCGCGCGTGTGCAGCGTGGAAAATACCAGGTGGCCGGTCATCGCGGCACGCATGCCGATCTGCGCGGTTTCCGGGTCGCGCATTTCGCCCACCAGGATCACATCCGGATCCTGGCGCAATGCCGAGCGCAATACGCGCGAAAACGTCAACTCGATCTTCTCGTTGACCTGCACCTGATTGATGCCCGTCAGACGGTATTCCACCGGGTCTTCCACGGTGATGATCTTCTGGTCAACAGTGTTGATTTCCGCCAGCGCCGCATACAGCGTGGTGGTCTTGCCGCTGCCGGTAGGTCCGGTCACCAGCACCATGCCGTTGCTGCGCGTGATGATCTCGCGGAAGCGCTCAAGCATGTCCGGTTCCATGCCGAGCTTGTCCAGCTCGAGAAAGCTGCCCCCCTGGTTAAGCAGACGCATCACCACGGATTCACCATACTGTGTCGGCATGGTGGAAATACGCACGTCCACCGCCTGGTCGCGCACCCGCACGTTGAAGCGCCCATCCTGCGGCATGCGTTTTTCGGAAATATCCAGGCCGGACATCAGCTTCAGGCGCAGCACCAGTGAGGGTGCAATCTTGTTGTCCGCCTCGGTTTGCAGGTGCAGGATACCGTCGATGCGAAAGCGGATATGCAGACGTCCTTCCTGCGGCTCGATGTGAATGTCCGAAGCGCGCACCTGGACGGCATCATTGAACACGGTCTGCAACAACTTGACCACCGGAGCCTCTTCGGCTCCGACGGTATCGCTCAGCGCACCGAAGTCAACATAGGTATCGCCCAGTTCCTCGGAAAGTTCCCGTGCCAGTCCGCTGATTTCCTCGGTGCGCCGGTAAACGCGGTCTATCGTCTCAAGCAACTGGCCCTCGGTGACCACCGCGATGTCGATGTCGCGCTTCAGGATGCGGGTAATTTCGTCGAAGGCAAACAGATCGGTGGGATCGGCCATCCCGACCAGCAACATGTCGTTGCGTTCTTCCAGCGCCAGCGCACGAAACCGGCGCGCCTGGTTTTCCGGCAGCCGGCGGACAATTTCCAGATTAACGTTGTAGTACTTGAGATTGATGTATGGAATGTCGAGCTGCTTTGCCAGCGTCTCGGAAATCTGGTCCTCGGTGACAAATGCGTTGTCCACCAGCACCCGGCCCAGTTTGCGGCCGGTACGCTTCTGTTCTTCAAGTGCAAATTTGAGTTGTTCCTGTGAAATCAGCTTCTGTTGTACCAGCAGATCGCCGAGGCGAACTTTTTCCGGACGCGCCATAATGTATTCCCTGAATGTTTGTTATTGCGGCCTGTTATTCCGTATGCTTACTCTAAATTAAAGAAAACTTATCCTTTTTTTGTATTGCTGACAAGAGCGGTGTTCCACATCATCCTTTATCAACCCGAGATTCCGCCGAATACCGGCAACATCATCCGCCTGTGCGCCAACACCGGATCGCAACTGCACCTGATTCGCCCGCTCGGTTTCGAACTTGACGATCGACAGCTGCGCCGCGCCGGACTCGATTACCACGAATACTCCGCGCTACGCGTGCATGACAGCCTCGCCGCCTGCCTGCATGAATTGGCCGACTCACGCCTGCATGCTTTCACCACCAAGGCAACGCGGCACTACCACCAGGCCGTTTACCAGGCAGGCGATGCGCTGCTGTTCGGACCGGAGAGTCGCGGCCTGCCACAGGAAATATTGCAGAGACTCCCTCCCGAACAGTTGTTGCGCCTGCCCATGCTGCCGCACAGTCGCAGCCTCAACCTGTCCAACACCGTGGCCGTGGCGGTGTTCGAAGCATGGCGCCAGTGCGGCTTCGACAATGCAACCACGGACGTGTAATACGCCCTAAAATTCCGGGTGCGGGGTACGGTTGAGCAATGCCTCAACCACGCTGGCCGCAGGAACCTGTTCGTACAGCACGCTGTAGACCGCGGCACAGATCGGCATATCCACGTCGATGCGTTGCGCCAGGCGATGTACCTCGCGCACCGTATATACGCCCTCCGCAACATGGCCCAGTTGATGCAGGATATCCGGCAGCGCACGCTGCTGCGCAAGCAACATGCCTACCTGCCGGTTGCGCGACAAATCGCCGGTACAGGTCAGAATCAGATCGCCGGCACCAGAAAGCCCGCTCAATGTTTCCGCACACCCGCCCAGTTTCAGCCCCAGCCGCGTCATTTCGGCCAGGCCGCGGGTAATCAGCGCGGCACGCGCGTTGTGGCCAAAACCCATGCCGTCTGCGATGCCCGCCGCGATCGCCAGCACATTCTTGACCGCGCCGCCGACCTCCACCCCGATGACATCGGTGCTGGAATAAATGCGCAAACGCGCATGGTGCAACGACAATGCCGCTTGCTCGGCAAATTTGGCGTCGCTTGAGGCCAGCGTCAATGCGGTAGGCAGGCCGCGCGCCACCTCGAGCGCAAAACTGGGCCCGGACAATACGCCGCTGCGAAAATTCTGCGGCAGGGTCTCCGCCACTACCTGGTGCGGCAACTGTGCAGTCCCGGCCTCGAACCCCTTGCACAGCCAGATCACCGGCACCGGCCTGGACTGTTCGGCAATCTGTCGCAGGGTCGGGCGCAAGGCGGCAACCGGTACTGCCAGTAATGCGAGATCGGCATTCTCCAGCAATGCTTCCAGATCATGGGTCAGATTGAGTTGCGGCGGCAGATCAGCCTCGGGAAGATAGCGCTGGTTGCGATGTTCTCCACGCATCACCTCGACTTGTGCGGCATCGCGCGCCCATAAGGTCACGCGATGGTGCGACGACAGACTGATGGCCAGCGCAGTACCCCAGGCACCCGCCCCCAGCACCGCAACATTCATCAATCGCCCCACACCTCGGTTGCCTTGATGTATCCCGTTGCTCCGTCCTGGTGCCGCACCTTGATCCAGCCCGCGCCATTGTCTCCCAGCCACTCCAGGGCCACCTGCTGATGCGACTGGAACACCAGCGACGAGGAAGCATCCGGCGCCTGCCGCACATCGGCCAGCGCGACGGTCACCACCACGAAACGCTTATTGCTCAGCGCACTCCTGGCCACCCACGCCAGCGTGCCGGAACTGTCGCGCACCTTGACCCAGTCCTTGAGATTGACCACCATTTCCAGCGGCATATAACGGCTGACCACGAACATCTTGCGCGCCTTGCTCGACGGCGCGTCATAGAGTATCGCCGAGGAATCGGCGACCGACGCATAATCCAGCGCATACGCGCCGCCTGTTGCTCCCAGCAAAGCTAAACATAACAGAGCCGCGGCAGTATGGAACTTCGTCATCTCAGTGCGTAGTCGCGGCAGCAGCGGCTTCCGCCTGCTCCTGCTGCTTTTGCTGGTTATACAGCGCCTCGAAATTGATCGGATTGAGCAGAACCGGCGCAAACCCCGCACGCACCGACACGTCGGACACTACCTCACGCAGATAGGGATAGAGCATGTTCGGGCAGACCACCGACAGCACCGACTCCAACTCCTCCTGCGGCACGTTGCGTATCTGGAACACGCCCGCCTGCTTGGCTTCGATCAGGAACGCCACCTTATCCTGCTCCTTCAGCTTGGCGGTTACCGTAACGGTAACGGTAACTTCGTATACGCCATCGCCAACCGGCACGGCCTGGCTGCTCAACTGTAACTCGATCTGCGGCGACTCGCGCTCCAGGTAGATGGCTGGCGCATGCGGAATTTCCAGCGAAATATCCTTCACGTACAGTTTTTCGAGATTGAACATGGGGGATTCCTGGGATGCAGCCTCTTCACTCATTCGTTTCGTCCTTAAAAGTTAATGGGGGTTCAGTCACTCAACAGCTGGCCAAGCTCACCGAAATGCTCCAGCTCAACAAGATCGTCGTAACCGCCAACATGGTGCTCGCCGATATATATTTGCGGCACGGTACGGCGGCCGGTCTTTTCCATCATCGCCACCCGCAGATCCGGCTGCCGGTCAATGAAGATTTTTTCGATCTCCGTCACACCCTTGGCATGCAACAGACGCTCAGCCTGCACGCAGTAAGGGCATACTGCCGTGCAATACATCAATACCTTGGCCATTTATTTCTCCAGCGGCAGATTGGCTTTCTGCCATGCCATGACACCGCCCGCAAGATTATACACCTGCGCATATCCCTCCCGCCCCAGCAGCGCGCAGGCAGTGGCCGAACGCTGGCCTCTGCGGCATACCACCACGATCGGCCCGTCACGATAGCGCTCCACCTCGCCGATGCGTTCGCGCAGCTTGACCAGCGGGATCTGCTTCGCATTCAACAGGTGGCCGGATTTGTATTCTTCGTTTTCGCGCACATCCAGCACCAAGGCATCCTTGTGGTTGATCATTTGCAGCGCGCCCGCACAATCCACGTCCCTTATCCCGCGCAGACGATTCCCCACAAACGACCAGAGCAGCATGAGACCGCTGGTTACCATAATCAGGATAAGCCAGATGTTACTTTTTACGAACAACAGCACGTTGGTACTCCTCGTGTTTCTGAATTGCGAAGTTTAACAGAGCGTCGAAGTGCACGGGGTCTTTGCCCGACAGCTTCTGCAACTCCCGGCTCGTTGCCGGGAAACCTTGCGGATAAGACCAGATCGCACGCGCCATCTCTGTTTGCGCAGCTTCAGTCTGCCCGTCCCGGGCCAGCAGCAATGCCTGGTGGTAGGCCACAGATTCGCTTGGAATGAAATGCAGCACGTTTTCGTTGAAGGCCAGCTTGTCGGCCAGATGATTGGCGTCAACACTGAGCATGCTAGTCATAAAAAAATCGACATAGGGCTGCAACAGCATCTGCTGCCGCGCCGCCAACAGCCCTTTGCGCATACGATCCAGATATGCCCGGTCGTCGGCCGACGGCGGCCGTTGCCCCACCCGCGTCTCGATCTGGCGAGAACCGCGCAGCAGATGCAGCAGCGACACCACCCCGAGCCACAGCATCAGCGCCACCGACAACCGCCCCACGTTGCGCAATTCCAGCCGGTAGCTGCCCGGATCGAATATGCCCAGCAGCAGCGCCGCAATACCGAGGAAATAGGCATACCACAACGGATATTCCAGCAAGCTGTGGATAGCCAGCACGGAAAGCACGGTATAACCCCACCAGTGATAAATCGAACGTTCGACAAGCCGCACCCGCCACAGCCAGGGCAGCAATGTACCGAATAGCACCAGCAAGCCTGCAAGGCCGGTTTCCGCCGCCAGTTGCATCACCAGGTTATGGGCATTGTTATACAGCCCGGTTATGCCGGTATCGCGCAGCACCGGCCCCAACTGAAAATGCTGCCAGGCAAATTGCCCGAAGCCTGCACCAAACAGCGGGAATTGCATGAAAATAAGCCAGGCCTCATGCCACAAATGCAAGCGAATGCTCCCGCCGCTCACTTCGCCGAACAGCCGCTGTACAGTGGTAACGCTGCCGGCGGTGCCGGCCAGCCAGGGAAGTCGCACCACAAGATTCATCAGGGCGAAACCGAGCAATGCCAGCACACTGTAGCGCAACAAGGGCAGTTGTGACCTGTCGCGACGCTGCCACCAATATGCCAGACAAACCATCCACGACAGATATAGCCAGGTGCTGCGCGAACCGCTCAACGGCAACACAAACAAAATCGGCAGCGCCAGCAATACAACCTGCCATCCGCGCAACAAGCCGCGCACATACAACAGCCCGAGCGAGGCCAGACCCAGCGAGAGGTAATCGGCAAAATGGTTGGGCTGGGCAATGTTGCCAAAGACCGCAGCGGAAGTTTTGACGGCTACCATCGAATCAAGAAAAGTATGCCAGCGATATTGCTGCAATATGCCGCACAGCGCGTTCAGTTCCGCCCCTGCCAGCAGTGCCGCCGCAAGCACCGTGGCCAGCGTGGCAAGGCCAAATTCCCGACGCAGGCCCTGACCCAGCATGACCAGCCATGCAGCCCATGTCAGATACAACGCATACAGCAGCGCCTGGCCATAGTAGGCCATCTTGCCCAGAAAAAACTGCACCACCACCAGCAGCATCATGCCGATCGGCAGCAACACCACGCGCGGGATTTCCGGTTGCTGCCAGTACCGCCCGGACACCAATAGCAGCATTGCGCCGAGCCCCAACGCAACCGCACTCCATTCCTGATAGAAGGAGGTAAGCGGATAGAGATGGTAATAGTTCAGAAAAGGCAAAACCCACATCAACCCGACAAGAAGCAGGCTGATATGGGTATATGAGAAGGGAAGACTTCTCCGGTTCAGCAACAACCCCCCTTGATTCCCAGCCTGGCCAGAATGCTGTCCAGCGGGCAGAATTTGGTGAAGCCGCTCTGGAACAGATTCAGACCGACAAAAGCGGTAAACAGCAGAAAATATTTGCTGACAAATAGCGGACTGGCTTCCGCACCCAAGGCAAGCGAAAGCAATACAAAAGAACCAGCGACAATACGGACAATACGTTCAGCGTTCATTCAAACCTCCATAAATAGTTTAATCGAATTTTTTGTACAGCGTGGCGTAATACAGAACCGGGATCACTATCAATGTCAACAGAGTGGAGGCCAGGACGCCGAAGATCAGGGCGATGGCCAGCCCGTTGAAGATCGGGTCGTCGAGGATGAAGAACGCGCCCAGCATCGCCGCCAGCCCGGTCAGCAGGATCGGCTTGGCGCGCGCAGCAGCAGCATTTATCACGGCATCTTGTACGTTTATGCCCTCCCTCAATTGCAGGTTGACGAAGTCCACCAGCAGGATGGAATTGCGCACGATGATGCCGGCCAGCGCGATCATGCCGATCATCGAGGTGGCGGTGAATTGCGCGCCCAGCAGCGCATGCCCCGGCATCACGCCGATCACAGTCAGCGGAATCGGCGCCATGATGACCAGCGGCGTGAGATAGCTCTTGAACTGGGCCACCACCAGCAAATAGATCAGCACCAGCCCGACGCCATAGGCAATGCCCATGTCGCGGAAAGTTTCGTAGGTCACCTTCCACTCGCCGTCCCACTTCAGCGTATAGCCGGCATAGGGATTGGACGGCTGGCTGAAGAAATAGGTTTTGAGTGTGTCGCCCTGTTTCAGCGGCATGCCGCTGACCTTGCTGTTGATATCGAACATGCCGTACAGCGGGCTGTCCAGCTTGCCCGCCATGTCGCCCACAACATACACCACCGGCAGCAGGTCCTTGTGATAGATCGGGTAGTCGCGCTGCGTCTTTTCTAGCTGCACCACTTCCGATAGCGGCACCAGCGCGCCGCTGCGCGAACGCACCCTGAGCTTGAGCACGTCGTCGATGTCGCTGCGTTGTGCAATCGGCAACCCGAGACGCAGCGGCGGGACGTATTTGGCGGTAGCATCGTGAATGGAGGTTACATCCTCGCCAGACAGTGCGACTTTCACCGCATCCACGATATCCGGCGGCGACACACCCAGCAAAGCAGCCTTGGTCTGCAATATGTGCAGTACCAGCTTCGGCGCCGGTTCGGTCACGCTGTCGTCGATGCCGACGATATCCGCCGTTTGAGCGAACTTCGCGCGCACCTGGGTAGCTACTGCACGCGCGCCCTCGTAATCCGGCCCGTAAATCTCGGCCTCGATCGGCGACATCACCGGCGGGCCCGGCGGGACCTCGACAATTTTCACCTTGGCGCCCCATTTCCTGGCGATGGCCTCGATCGGTGCGCGCACGTCGCCGGCAATCTCATGGCTGCTGCGCGAACGGTGGTGCTTGTCCAGCAGGTTCACCTGAAGATCGCCCTGCTCCGGCTGATCGCGCAGGTAATATTGACGCACCAGGCCGTTGAAGTTGATCGGCGATGCGGTGCCGGCATAACCTTCGTAATCGGTCACTTCCGGCACTGTGGCGAGATAGCCGCCGATTGCATGCAGTGCTGCAGCAGTTATTTCCAGCGCCGTGCCGCTCGGCATATCGACGATTACCTGGAATTCAGACTTGTTGTCAAACGGCAGCATTTTCAGCACCACCAGCTTGAAACCTGCCAGCGACACTGCAACCAGCAGGCCGGCCAGGATGCCGAACCACAGCTTGCGCCGTGCCGGCTTGCCTTGTTCACGATTGAGGAACGGCCCCAGCCGGGCACGGAAAAAACGCAGCAGCGGGCTGTCCTGTTCGCCCTTGACCGAGTCATGGTGTGCCGGCGACAACTTGAGCGCCAGCCACGGTGTGATAACGAAGGCCACCGCCAGAGAAATCAGCATGCCCATGCTGGCATTGATCGGGATCGGACTCATATACGGCCCCATCAGGCCGGTGACAAACGCCATCGGCAGCAGCGCGGCAATCACCGTGAAGGTGGCAAGGATGGTCGGGCCACCCACTTCGTCCACTGCTTCCGGAATGATTTCCGACAGCGGCTCATGCGGCTCCAGTTCGCGCCGTCGATGGATGTTCTCGACCACCACGATCGCATCGTCGACCAGAATGCCGATCGAGAAAATCAACGCAAACAGCGACACGCGGTTAAGCGTAAAACCCCACGCCCACGAAGCAAACAGCGTCACCGATAGCGTGAGCAGCACGGCAATGCCGACGATCGCCGCCTCGCGCCGCCCCAGTGCCAGCCATACCAGCAGCACCACCGCTGCAGTGGCGAAAATCAGCTTGTGGATCAGCTTCATCGCCTTGTCGTTTGCGGTCTTGCCGTAGTTGCGCGTGGTGGTGACATGCACATCGGAAGGAATCACACTACCCTTCAATTGCTGCACGCGCTGCAACAGCTTGTCAGCGATCACCACGGCGTTTTCGCCGGGCTTCTTGCTCACTTCCACGGTCACTGCGGTAAACTCACCGTGCGCCTTGATGTCCTTGGCGGAGGCCGCCTTGCCGGTGCCCAGCCAGACGTAGCTGGTGGGCTGGTCGGCACCGTCCCTGATCTCGGCCACGTCGCGCAGGAACACCGGCTTGCCATCATCCACGCCCACCACCAGCCGGCCTACATCATCCGCATTGCGCAGGAATTCACCGGTCTGCACCTGGACTTCGCGGTTGTTCTGCACCAGGTCGCCAACGTTGCGGGAGATATTGGCGGCCTGCAGCGCACCACGCACGTCCTGCACCGACAACTGGTGTGCATTCAGACTTTCCGCGTTGAGCAGTACGCGCACCATGCGCTGGGTCGCGCCGATGGTGGTTACCTCACGCGTGCCATCGACCCGCTTCAGTTCGGTTTCAATGGCGTGCGCCACCTCGGTCAGCGCCAGTCCACTGCCCGCCGTCTCGTCGCGCCATAGCGTAAACGACACTACTGGCACGTCATCGATGCCCTTGGCCTTGACGATGGGTTGCGCCACCCCCAGCGTGTTGGGCAGCCAATCGCCATGCGAATGCAACACATCGTAGAGTTTGACCAACGAAGGAATGTGTGGCTCGCCCACCTTGAACTGCACAGTGAGCACCGCCATGCCGGGCTGCGACACCGAATACACATGATCGACGCCGGAAATCTGCGACAACACCTGTTCCGCTGGCGTCGCCACGGTGCGCGCCACGTCCTCGGCCGATGCGCCCGGATAGGCCACCAGCACGTTAGCCATGGTGACGTTAATCTGCGGTTCTTCTTCGCGCGGCGTGACCATCACTGCAAATATCGCCAGCAGCACCGCTATCAGTGCCAGCAACGGAGTCAGTTGCGAATGCAGGAAGGCCCTGGCAATGCGTCCGGAAATGCCCATTACTGTTCCTGACGCGATAACGCCATGCCCGCTTTGACTGCGTCCCGCGCCACTTTCTCACCCGGATTCAGACCGGACAACACTTCTATTTCTTCCTGCCCGGTTGCCTCGCCCAGACGCACCTGACGCAGGCGGATGGCACCCTTGTCGTCCACCACGTACACGCCCACCACCTCGCTGCGACGAACTACCGCGGAAGCCGG
>CAZMSI010000003.1:0-29293 GCA_964568895.1 uncultured Sideroxydans sp.
AGGCCATGCGCAGGTCGGTGTCGATGTTGACCTTGCGCACGCCGTGCTTGATGCCCTCGACGATTTCTTCGACCGGTACACCATAGGTCTCGCCCATGGTACCGCCGAACTCGTTGATGATCTTGAGCCATTCCTGCGGCACGCTGGAAGAGCCGTGCATCACCAGGTGGGTATTGGGGATGCGCGCGTGGATTTCCTTGATGCGGTCGATCGCCAGGATATCGCCGGTAGGGGGGCGGGTGAATTTGTATGCGCCGTGGCTGGTGCCGATGGCAATTGCCAGTGCGTCAACCTGGGTCGCCTTCACGAATTCGGCAGCTTCGTTGGGGTCGGTCAGTAACTGGTCGTGACTCAGTACGCCTTCCGCACCCTGACCGTCTTCCTTTTCACCCATGCCGGTTTCCAGCGAACCCAGGCAGCCCAGTTCACCTTCGACGGAAACGCCAACCGCATGCGACATGTCCACTACCTTGCGCGTGGTGTTGACGTTGTATTCGAAAGAGGAAGGTGTCTTGGCGTCTTCCATCAGCGAGCCATCCATCATCACGCTGGAGAAACCGGACTTAATGGCATTGATACATACTGCCGGCGATGCGCCGTGATCCTGGTGCATGACCACCGGGATGTGCGGGTAGGCTTCCACCGCTGCCGCAATCAGGTGGCGCAGGAATGCCTCGCCCGCATATTTGCGTGCGCCGGCGGAGCCCTGCATGATTACCGGGCTGTTGCACTCGTCCGCTGCTTCCATAATCGCCTTGACCTGCTCCAGGTTGTTGACGTTGAACGCGGGCAAGCCGTAGCCGTTTTCTGCTGCATGGTCCAGCAGTTGACGTAGTGAAACGAGAGCCATTTTTTTCCTCCTGAACTAAAAATTTCCTGACAAACTATATGCAGTCGGGTGAGTGTACGGTCAAAACCCGTGTACATTCAACCCTTCAGCCTTTACGGTGGTCGCCCACCCGTATGATCTTCATGGTATTTGTGTGGCCGGACTTGCCGATGGCTTCGCCCACGGTCAGCACAATTGTGTCGCCTTCGCTCACCAGGCCAAGACGCAGCAATTCCTTTTCCGCCTCGCGCAAGGTAATGGCAGGCGAGCGGCTGTCGGCAGCAAACTCGATCGGATGCACGCCGCTGAACAGGGTGACCTTGCTCAGCGTCGATTCGACCGGAGTCAGCGCGAAGATCGGCACCAGCGAATTGGTGCGGGACATCCACAGCGCAGTGGAGCCGGACTGGGTCAGCGCCACGATGGCACGCACGTTGAAATGTGATGCGGCATACAGTGCGGACATGGCGATGGACTGGTCGATGCGGCTGAATTTAGCATGGCGGTGGCGGCGATCCAGCTCGCCCTCCTCGGCTTCCTGCTCTGCATTAAGGCAGATGCGCGCCATGGATTGTATGGTCTCGACCGGATAATCGCCCACGGCGGTCTCGGCAGACAGCATTACCGCATCGGTCTCATCCAGCACGGCATTGGCCACGTCCGAGACCTCGGCCCGGGTGGGTATCGGGTTGGTGATCATCGATTCCATCATCTGGGTGGCGGTGATCACCAGCTTGTTTTTGGCGCGCGCCTGCCTGATCATTTTTTTCTGCAAGCCAGGTACCGCGGCGTCGCCGACTTCCACGGCCAGGTCGCCGCGCGCCACCATGATGGCATCCGAAGCATCGATGATTTCGTCCAGCACCGGAATCGCTTCGGCGCGTTCGATCTTGGCCACCAGCAGGCTTTTGCCGCCGGCATCGTGCATCAGTTGGCGTGCGTACTTCATGTCGTCTGCCGAACGCGGAAACGACACCGCCAGAAAATCTGCCTTGATCAAGGCGGCATTCTTGATGTCTTCCTTGTCCTTCTCGGTCAGTGCGGGCGCGGTCAGGCCGCCACCCTTGCGGTTGATGCCCTTGTTGTTGGACAGCACACCGCCGCGTACTACCTTGCAGTGGACTTCGGCGCCCTTGACCTCGGTCACGTCAAATTCCAGCATGCCGTCGTTCAGCAACAACACCGAACCCGGCTCCACATCCTTGGGCAGATCCTTGTAGTCCAGCCCGACCCGCTCCTGGTTGCCCAGGCCTTCCCATGCCGCATCGAGGATGAAGCGGTCGCCGTCTTCCAGCACGATCTTGTCGTGCTCGAACTTGCTCACGCGGATCTTGGGGCCCTGCAGGTCTGCCAGGATGCCGACGGTGCGTCCCACCGCCTTGGCTGCGGCACGCACTTTTTCCGCGCGCGCCCTGTGATCCTGTGCGGAGCCGTGCGAAAAGTTCATGCGCACCACATCCACGCCAGCACGGATCATTTGTTCCAGCACAGCCTGATCGCTGGAAGCGGGGCCCAGTGTTGCTACAATTTTTGTTCTGCGAAGCATTAAAGTTCCTGCGGGTTATTGTTTTAATTGGTTGCGCGCTGTTCCAGGATTTCCACGGCGGGCAGGGTCTTGCCTTCGAGATATTCAAGGAAGGCGCCGCCGGCGGTGGAAATATAGGACACCTTGTCATAGATGTCATATTTCTGGATCGCCGCGATGGTATCGCCGCCGCCGGCCAGGGTGAACGCCTTGGTGGTGGCGATTGCATCGGCAATCTTTTTGGTACCTTCGCCAAACTGGTCGAACTCAAACACGCCGACCGGGCCATTCCATACTACGGTGCCGGCCTGCATGATGATGTCGGCCAGTTCCTGCGCGCTCTTCGGGCCGATATCGAAAATCATGTCGTCATCAGCCACGTCACCTGCATCTTTCAGCACTGCGGGTTCGTTGGCATCGAATTTCTTGCCGCACACTACGTCCACCGCGATCGGGATGTTGGCACCGCGTTGTTTCATTTTTTCGATGAGTTTCTGCGCGGTGGGCACCAAGTCGTCTTCGCACAGCGACTTGCCGACATTGTGGCCGGTAGCCTTGAGGAAGGTGTTGGCAATACCGCCGCCGACCACCAGTTGTTCGCACTTTTCGGACAAGGCTTCCAGCACGGTCAGCTTGGTGGAAACCTTGGAGCCGCCGACGATGGCGACCATCGGGCGTGCCGGATTGAGCAGCGCCTTGCCCAGCGCGTCCAGTTCTTCAGTCAGCAGGATGCCGGCGCAGGCTACCGGCGCATATTTCGCCACACCGTGGGTGGAAGCCTGGGCGCGGTGCGCAGTGCCGAACGCGTCCATCACGAACACATCGCACAGGGCCGCGTATTTTTTCGCGGTGTCGTCGTCGTTCTTCTTTTCGCCCTTGTTGATGCGGCAGTTCTCCAGCACCACCAGTTCGCCCGCAGCCACGTCGAAACCGCCGTCCACCCAGTCCTTGACCAGGCGTACCGGCTTGCCCAGCTTGGCAGCAATGTCATCCGCCACCGGCTTGAGCGAATTTTCCTCGCTCCATACACCTTCTTCCGGACGACCCAGGTGAGAAGTCACCATCACCCTGGCGCCAGCTTTCAGGCAGTGGTTGATGGTGGCCATTGAAGCGGTAATACGTGCGTCGGACGTAACTTTGCCGTCCTTGACCGGCACGTTCAGGTCGGCACGAATCAACACGCGCTTCCCCGCCAGATCGAGATCTGTCATACGAATGAAATTGGACATGGATACTCCTTCAAGTTTGATAAGCGGTAAGGGCTGGCGCCGAACTGATGCTCAGGCCAAGCCTTACAACTCACTCAGAGTGGAATGGGGTGGGCCGGATTACGGCCCACCTTATTACAAGCTTACTTGGCGACGTGGCGCACCAGACGCATCAGGTTGCAGGTGTAACCGTATTCATTGTCGTACCAGGCCACCACCTTGACGAAGGTCGGGTCAAGCTGGATGCCTGCTCCCGAATCGAAGACGGACGGGCAGGTTTCGCCACGGAAGTCGGTAGAAACCACCTTGTCATTGGTGTAGCCCAGCACGCCCTGCAGCGGACCACTCTCGGAAGCCGCCTTCATTGCGGCATCAATCTGCTCGTAAGTCGCTTCCTTGTTCAGCTCGACGGTCAGGTCGACCACTGACACATCTGAAGTCGGCACACGGAAGGCCATACCGGTCAGCTTCTTGTTCAGCTCGGGAATCACCTTGCCTACCGCCTTGGCTGCGCCAGTGGAGGAGGGGATGATGTTTTCCAGAATGCCGCGACCACCGCGCCAGTCCTTGTTGGACGGGCCGTCGACGGTCTTCTGCGTCGCCGTCGCAGCATGCACGGTGGTCATCAACCCACGCTTGATGCCGAAGGTATCATTCAACACCTTGGCAACGGGAGCCAGTGCATTGGTGGTACAGGAAGCGGCGGAAACGATGGCTGCACCGTCGTATGTTTCGTGATTTACGCCGTACACAAACATCGGGGTGTCATCCTTGGAGGGTGCGGACTGCACTACCTTCTTGGCGCCTGCGTCGATATGCTTCTGGCAGGTTTCCTTGGTCAGGAAAAAGCCGGTACATTCGACCACGATATCCACGCCCGCCTCGTTCCATTTGAGGTTGGCCGGGTCACGCTCGGCAGTCAGGCGGATGGTTTTGCCGTTGACCACCAGGTTGTTGCCGCTCGCCGCAACATCGCCATTGAAACGGCCATGTACGGAATCGTGCTTGAGCATGTAAGCCAGGTAATCGGGCTCCAGCAGGTCGTTAATGGCCACAACTTCGATTTCCGGAAAATCCTTGGTCGCGGCACGGAATACCATGCGTCCGATTCGACCAAAGCCATTGATACCAATTTTAATTGTCATGAATAGTTCTCCCCAATAATCACAAAACCGACTTTACCGCTTTTGCTACGTTCTCCACGGTAAAGCCAAAATGCTTGAATAGTTCGCCGGCAGGGGCGGATTCGCCGAAACAATCCATGCCGATGACAGCACCCTCCAGACCGACATACTTGTGCCAGAAGCCGGTTACACCGGCCTCGACGGCCACGCGCCTGATACCTTTGGGCAACACGCTGTCCTTGTATGCCTGATCCTGGCGATCGAATACGTTGGTCGACGGCATTGATACGACACGCACCTGGATGCCTTCTTCAGCCAGGGCTTGCTGCGTTTTCATGGCCAGGTCCACTTCGGAGCCGGTGGCAATAATCACTGCCTGCGGCTTGCCGTCCGCGGCTTCGGACAGGACATAGCCGCCCTTGCGGATGTTGGCAATCTGTCCGGCATCGCGCTGCTGGAACGCCAGGTTCTGGCGGCTGAAGATCAGTGACGACGGGCCGTCCTGGCGCTCGACCGCGCACACCCAGGACACTATCGATTCCACACTGTCGCACGGACGCCAGGTATCCATATTGGGAATGTAGCGCAGCGTGGTGGTTTGCTCGACCGGCTGGTGGGTCGGACCATCTTCACCCAGGCCGATGGAATCGTGGGTATATACGAAAATCACGCGCTGCTTCATCAGGGCTGCCATGCGCAGCGCGTTGCGGGCATATTCCGAGAACATCAGGAAGGTGCCACCGAACGGCAACAGGCCACCGTGCAGTGCCATGCCGTTCATGATGGCGGACATGCCGAATTCGCGCACGCCATAACTGATGTAGTTGCCGGGTTTCTTGGCGTTCACGTGGTGTGCGCCCGTCCAGTTGGTCAGGTTGGAGCCGGTCAGGTCAGCCGAACCACCGAGGAATTCCGGCAGTGCCGGTACCAACGCGTTGATTGCATTCTGCGACGCTTTGCGGCTGGCAATGGTTTCCGCCTTTTCGTTGGTCTTGGCAATCGCTTCCGCGGCATGCTGTGCCCAGTTTGCCGGCAATTCGCCCTTCATGCGACGCTCGAACTCGGCAGCTTCTGCCGGGTAGGCCGCACGATATTCGGCAAACTTGTTGTTCCACAGCTTTTCCAGGCCTTCGCCCTTGGTGCGCGCATCCCATGCCTCGTAAACATGGGCCGGGATTTCGAACGGCGGGTAGTTCCAGCCGATGTGTGCACGTGTGGCAGCCACTTCGGCATCGCCCAGCGCGGCACCATGTACGTCGTGGGTACCTTCTTTATTGGGTGAACCTGCGCCGATGATGGTTTTGCAGCAGATCAGGGTAGGCTTGTCGGTCACCGCCTGGCCAGCCTTGATCGCGGCATCGATTGCCTCGGGGTCGTGACCCTGCACGTTCGGGATGACATGCCAGCCATAAGCCTCGAAGCGCTTGGCTGTGTCGTCGGTAAACCAGCCGTCCACGTGGCCGTCGATGGAAATGTTGTTGTCGTCCCAGAAAGCGATCAGCTTGCCCAGCCCCCAGGTACCGGCCAGTGCACAGGCTTCATGGGAAATACCCTCCATCATGCAACCGTCGCCCATAAATACATAAGTATGGTGGTTGACGATTTCGTGATCGGGCTTGTTGAATTCATTGGCCAGCAGCTTCTCTGACATTGCCATGCCTACGGCATTGGTGATGCCCTGTCCGAGTGGTCCGGTGGTGGTTTCCACCCCGGCCGTATAGCCGTATTCAGGATGCCCCGGCGTCTTGGAATGCATCTGGCGAAAACGCTTCAGTTCGTCCATCGGCAAGTCATAGCCGGACAAGTGCAGCAGCGCATAGATCAGCATCGAGCCGTGGCCGTTGGACAATACGAAACGGTCGCGATCCGCCCATTTCGGGTTGGCCGGATTATGGCGCAAATGACGGTTCCACAATACGTCGGAAATTTCCGCCATGCCCATGGGCGCGCCCGGATGGCCGGAATTTGCCTTTTGTACGGCGTCTATCGCCAAGGCACGAATTGCGCCGGTGATATCGTTAAATTTTGGTGGGTTCACCTTGTGAGTTGTAGCCATGTTTCGTCTAGCCTCCTCAATCCCTGCATGGTTGGAATCTTATATATTTTGCTCAAAAGGGCTCGATTATGCCGTAGCCCCCTGTTTTGGGCAACCATGGCAAGACTTATGTAAGCACCCACTTATGGTAATGTTTATTGCTCATCTTCGGTGTTTTTCCGGGCAAATTTGACCCCCAGCTGTTTCAGCTTGCGATACAGATGAGTGCGCTCCAGCCCGACTTTTTCGGCCACGCGCGTAATATTGCCGCCTTCTTCCTGCATATGGTGATGGAAATACATGCTCTCGAATTGCTCGCGCGCTTCGCGCAACGGCAGATCCAGCATGGGCGTCAGGCTGCCGCTTGGGCCAGGCATATTGACAGCCGCCGACTCTGTCACCGACTTACCGGTCGGCATGCCCTGGCGTATTGCCTTGGCAACCGTGGCCAGCAGTTTTTGCAACGCAATGGGCTTTTCCAGAAAATCCACCGCCCCGATGCGCGTTGCCTCCACGGCAGTCTCGATCGTGCCGTGACCGGACATCATGATAACCGGCATGTCGAGCGTGCCTTCGGCCACCCATTCCCTGAGCAGGCTGATGCCATCGGTATCGGGCATCCATATGTCCAGTAGCACCAGATCGGGTGTACGCCGACTGCGCAGGGCGCGTGCCTCCATGGCATTTTCCGCCAGATGTACCTGATATCCCTCATCGAACAGGATTTCCGACAGCAACTCGCGTATGCCGATTTCGTCGTCTACAACCAGAATTTCCTTGTTTGTCATTACATCGCCTCTGTTGATAAAGGCAAGTTGAAGCTTACCCGTGTGCCGCCCGTCGCGACATTTTCAATGCTGATGCTGCCACCATGCTCTTCGACTATTTTCTTTACGATGGCCAGGCCCAGACCCGTACCTTTGGGCTTGGTTGTCACATAAGGCTCAAAGGCGCGCGCCAGCAGATTTTCGGAAACCCCGCCGCCATTGTCCTGTACCCATAGCTGCATCACCCCGTCCTTGCTTGCACTGCCGAGCACGATTTCAGGATCGGCAATCCCATGCAGTGCATCCTGCGCATTTTGCAGCAAGTTATGCACGACCTGGCGCAAACGCGTTGCGTCTCCTTTTACCGCGGTTTCCGTTGCATTGAGGTGCAATATAATAGGGACGTGATTGGCTTCATACAGACCCAGCACTTCACGCAGCAACTGATGCATGTCCAGTACCGTCATTTTGGGCGAGGGCGCACGAGCGTAATCGACGAATTCCATCACCATGTTCTTCATTGCGGCGACCTGGCTGACTATGGTTTGCGTCGCCCGTTGCAACAGCTGTGCATCGTCTGTGGCCAGTTTTTCGCTCAATTTATGTTGCAGGCGTTCCGCAGAAAGCTGAATGGGCGTGAGCGGGTTCTTGATTTCATGCGCCAACCGCCGCGCCACTTCGCCCCATGCGGCCTGCCGTTCCGCCAGTAACAGGTGGGTGATATCGTCGAACACCACCACGTAGCCCTCCGCTACGCCGGTCAACAACCGGGTGCCGCGCAACAATAACATTTGATTACCATTTTTGCTGATCCGTTCGATCTGCCGCTGCCATTCGCCGCCTCTTGATTTGGCAAATGCATCGAATACGGTGGTTGTGAAAGGACGCAACAACGCGTACCGGCTGGCAAGCTCGTGCAACGATACGCCCTCCATTTCCAGCAGCGGTGCGCCCAGTATCTGTGCTGCGCTGACATTGACCGAGCGCAACCTGAATTGGTCATCCATTGCCAGCACGCCGGAAGACAAGTGCCCCAGTACACTTTCCAGATAGGCCTTGGCGCTTTCCACCTGCTGCTGCTGGCGCTCACTGGTATGTTTAGCCTCGGATAATTGCAGCGTCATCTGGTTGAACAGCCCGGTCAGCGCGCCCAGTTCGTCAGTGCTATGCACCGGATGCCGCTGGGTAAAATCACCCTGTGCCACCGCCCGCGTTCCTTCGGCCAGCGCCGCAAGCGGGGCGCTCAGGCGATCGCTGATCAGAAATGCCGCCGACACCGCGCTTAACAACACAATCAATAGCGACAGGGTAAGCGTAATTCCATACAAGCGCTTCAATCCCAGTCGGGACAAGGTCAGCTCCTGGTAATCGCGGTATACCGCCTGCACGGTCTGCTCGTCGCGGGAGATTTGCTTGGGCACCGGCTCGGTAAATTGCAGAATGCGCGTTTCTCCGCCCATCCGGGGCGACGAGGTAAAAGATACCAGGACGCGCAACAGTAAACTATTATCCGGCAGGGCATCTATGTTGCTGTATACCCCATTCTGGATGGCTTCCTGCAGCATGGTTGCGTTCGGCATATCCGGTGTCCGCACACCCTGCCGGCTGGTTGCAAAGGCCAGCAACTTGTCTTGCTTGCTGAATAGCGCCACCTCCTGGGTTGCGCCTTCATTAACCAGTCGCAGCAGGGTGGAGGCATGCCGTGCCGGTTTCTGTTCGGTCAGCAACAAGGCGATGAAGCGTCCTTTTTTGGACAGCTCCGTAAGACTGTTTTCCAGCGTGCTGCGCCCCAGATTCAAGCCGCCCTCCAGCGCCTTTTCGACGCGCACGTCAAACCATGATTCGATGCTTTTGCTGAGAAACTGTACCGAAACCACATATACCAGCAGGCCCGGCAAAATGGCGATCAGGGTAAAAAACACGGCCAGGCGCAAAGTCAATTTCGCACCGAAAACCCTGGCCTTGAGTTTGTTGCGCAAATGCCAGAGCTGATAGCCCACCAGCAAGGTCAGCGACAAGGCCAAAATACCGGCAACTGCCAGCAGGCCGTAATAATTACGCGAGAATAGATCCGTATTGGCGCTGGCGCTGGATAACAGGTACAGCAGGACGACGCCGGTTATTGTGCTGAAGAAAATCAGATACTTCATGGACCGCCCCCTACTCCACCGCAGCCGTATCGGGGCGCACTGACCAGCGATGCCAGCCGGAATCTATGTCCCAGTCCTTGGTAGCCAGCGCATTGACCTGTAGTGGCTTGGGTAACTGGGTTACGTCGAGGCTCATGCGTACTGCTGCAATATACTTTTCACCGGGTTTGACCTGTGAAACCGGAATCGGCGGAAACACATGATGTCCAAAAACACGCAGCACTTCTTCCAGGCTATCGAAATTCTGAAACAGCCCGCCGCGCGTGATTCGATATTGTCTGGTCAGGATGTTGTATGAAAGCTTGGTGCTCTGCTCGCTGTGTGCCACTTCCTCATCCAGCCAGTACCAGCGAGGGCGCGTCAGGGTGAATTCACTGGTGAAGTAAAGCGGTATCCCGTGCGTCAAGGCCTGTTCGGCCACAAAACCGAGACTGATGTCGAAGTCTGCCGTTACCTGGTAGCCGTCTTCGGAAAGTCTCATCTCGGCACGACTTGTCGCTATGCTGTCCGCATAGGCCGCCGACACCATCCAGCATAGCAACAGCAATACCGCAACCAGTCGCAACGCTTGCAGGCGTTGTGCCGGCAGCTTATGCCGATTTGTGCAATAGAGCATAGTAGAAGCCGTCATGCTGGTCATCGGGTAAAAGCTGCCCTTCATTCATATTGTTTACGGACAGAGGTATAGACCGGGCGTCATCATGCTGCCGCTTGAATTCATCGATGACTTGCTGATTCTCCCGGACAAAAACGGAACAGGTCGCATAGAGCAATTTACCATCACTTGCCAGCAATCGCCACAAGGCGTCGAGAATCTGCAACTGTTGCCGTGCGAATTTGTCGATGTCTCCTGGACGCCGCAACCACTTGATGTCGGGATGGCGGCGCACCACGCCGGAAGCGGAACAGGGCACGTCGGCCAGAATGCGCTGGAACGGTTTGCCGTCCCACCAATCTTCCGGCTGTGCCGCATCGCCGCAGCGCAGCTCAGCGCTCAAATGCAGTCGCTCCAGGTTCTCCCGTACCTTTTGCAGGCGCCGGTCATCCTTGTCCACGGCAAGCAAGTCGATCTGCGCCAACTCCAGCAGGTGCATACTTTTCCCGCCGGGCGCCGAGCAGGCATCCAGCACCCGCATGTTGTCATGAACATCAAGCAATTGCGCAGCATATTGCGCGCCGGCATCCTGTACCGATACCAGACCTTCATGAAATCCCGGCAATTTTTCTACCGACAGCGGGTATTCAAGCAAAATGGCGTATGGCGCCACGATGCTGGCCGATATCTCATGCTGTGCCAGTAGCTGCAGATAATTTTCCACCGTGGTGCGCCGGCGGTTTACACGCAATGTCATTGGCGGATGCTGGTTGCCGACAAGCAAAACGGCTTCGGCCGACTCCCCATACTGGGATTTAATGATATCTATCCACCATTGCGGATAGGCATAGTGCGCCTCTTCATTCTGCTCGACCGCAGCCAACAATACGTCGCGGTTACGCAGAAAGTTGCGCAGTACCGCATTCACCAATCCGCTTGCCGCAGCATTCTGCTTACGCGCGACCCGTACTGCATGATCGACAATCGCATGTACCGCGGATTTGCTGTACAGCAACTGATATAACGCTACCAGCAGCAGACAGCGCAATTGCGCATCCTTGATCGGTTTGTGCAGTAACTGTTCGAGCAGCCAGTCAAGACGGCGGTAAAAGCGCAGGGTGCCAAAACTCAAATCGCGCAGGGCGGCGCGTTGTTGCTGTGACAACTGGCGATCCGATTGCAGATATGCGTCCAGTGTCTGGTTCAGATTGCGTCCGCCCAGTACCTGACAAACCACCTGACTGGCGCCTTGTTGCGTGGTTTGCATTTCAGGCGGATGTGAACCGGTCGCCCGGCCGCACTGCAAATCCCTGAATGAACTGCGCCGCCGGTAATGCCTTGCCGCCAGGGCGTTGTAATACTTCCAGACGCAAAGTACCCCGTCCGCAGGAAACCACTATGCCGTCCTTCTCCACCACCTGTACCGTTCCCGGCTCGCCCCGTGTTTCGTCGTCACACAGACTGGCCTGCCAGATTTTTATCGGAACGGTGTTGTACATTGAAACGGCTACCGGAAACGGATTGTATGCGCGCACCATGCAGCCTATCTCGGCAGCATCCCTGGACCAGTCAATTTGTGCCTCATTCCGGGTCAATTTGGCAGCATAGGTCGCTTGTGTATCGTCTTGCGCTGTCGGCTCGAGTGTACCTCGCTCCAGTTGGCTCAGTGCTTCCACTATAGTTCGAGCGCCCAGCTCAGCCAGTTTGTCATGCAAGGTTTGTGCCGTATCGTTTGCGCCTATCGGGCATGTGTGCTTCAGCAGTATGTTGCCGGTATCCAGCCCTTCATCCATCTGCATGATGGTTATCCCGGTTTCGCTGTCACCCGCCAGTATGGCGCGCTGAATCGGTGCCGCGCCGCGCCAGCGTGGCAATAACGAAGCATGAATGTTCAAACAGCCGTAGTGCGGCAATTGCAGCACAGCTGGCGGCAATAATAAACCGTAAGCGGCAACTACCATCACGTCCGCCTGATAATCGGCCAGTTGCTGCTGGATTGCGGTGGATTTCAGGGTGGTCGGCTGCAACAGCGGAAGGTCATGCTGCAATGCCAGTTGCTTGACGGGGCTGGCAAGCAGCTGCATACCGCGCCCGGCCGGACGATCCGGTTGCGTCAGTACGGCAGCCACGGTCTGCCCGCTGACCAGAAGCGCTTCCAGGGCAGAAGCTGCAAACTGCGGGGTGCCGGCGAAAATGATTTTCAAGAATACATCCTGCTACAGTATTTCGCGACGATGTTTTTTGAGTTTGGCGCGAATCCGCGTTTGTTTAAGCGGTGAGAGGTATTCGACAAATACTTTGCCCAGCAGATGGTCCATTTCATGCTGGATGCATACTGCGAGCAAATCCTCGGCTTCCAGTGTAAATTGCTCTCCCTGTTCATTCAGTGCGCGCACCGTAATACGCTCGGCCCGCCTGACGTTTTCATAGATACCCGGTACCGACAGGCAGCCTTCCTCCCGTTCGCACTCGCCGCTGCTGGTTATCAGCTCGGGATTTATCAGTACCGTCAGCTGGTCATGCAGCTCGGAAACATCCACTACAATAACCCGTTTATGGACATCCACCTGTGTCGCGGCCAAGCCAACGCCAGGCGCCGCATACATGGTTTCCGCCATGTCGCGCACAAGTTGGCGAACATCATCCGTTACTGCCTGTACACTCTCTGCGACTTTGTGTAACCGCTCATCCGGATATTGCAATATTTTCAGAATTGCCATAAAAGCTTGCTAATTTAAATAACTAGATGCAGAATTTAAACTGTCGCGCGAGCATTATGCGCATTCGTCATTCACTCTGCTGGAGTTTTCCATGCACAAATTTATTATATCGCTGATTTGCTGTTTGTTGCCCGCCTTTGCCATTGCCGCCACACCCGAGATTCGCAATAACGCGCCGGATCGTCATGTCGTGGTAAAGGGTGACACGCTGTGGGGCATCTCCAACATGTTCTTCAAGGATCCGTGGAAGTGGCCACAGATATGGGGAATGAACAAGGACGCGATCAAGGATCCGCACTGGATTTATCCGGGGCAGACTATCGTGCTGGATCGCCGGACAGGCACTTTGAGGATTGGGGGAGCACCTGAAGAGCCCGTAGTTAAATTGTCTCCGCAGGTTCGTGTGGAAGCCAGTTCGCATGAGGCCATTCCCAGTATTCCCGCTTCGGATATAGAGCCGTTCCTCAGCCGCCCCCTGGTGATCGAGAAAAACGAGTTGGCTGGCGCACCAAGAATAGTTGGTTCATATGAGGGCCGCGTAATTCTTGGCACCAATGACATTGCTTATGTAAAGAATCTGCCTGAAGACAAGGGAATAAACTGGCAAATCTACCGTCCCGGAAAGAAGCTGGTCGATCCGGATACCCACGAGGTGCTGGGTTATGAAGCCACCTATCTCGGTGATGCCAAGGTCCAGCAATTCGGCAATGTCAGCACGTTAAAGATTACCAACGCAGTCGAAGAAATAAACAAGGGCGATCGGCTGGTTCAGACCGTTGCTGCACCGGCCAACAACTATATTCCACGCGCGCCGGATACCAAAATTTCCGCACGCGTCATTTCAATTTATGGCGGCGTTTCCGAGGCCGGTCAGAATGCCATTGTAACCATCAACAAGGGACGGCGGGATGGTATAGAAAACGGCTATGTTCTGGCGCTATACCATAAAGGAGAAGTGATAGAAGACCAGGGCAAACCGCTTGCCTTGCCAGACGTCCGCTACGGCTTGCTGTTCGTGTTTCGCACTTTCGACAAAGTCGCTTACGCTCTGGTAATGCAAACCCATCTGCCTGTTGAATTACTGGACGTAGCCAAAACTCCCTGAATCCGCGCCATGTCAATGGATACGGAACTTGCCTCATGGGTTGCCTTGAGCCGGGTTCCCGGATTGGGCGGCGAAGGACTGCGGCGGTTATTGCAGGCCTTCGGCTCACCCGCGACAATATTTTCTGCCTCTGTCGCCTCCCTCAGACAGCACGTCAAGCCTGCAGTAGCAGAGGCTATCGCGCAGGGTATCGACGAAGCCACACTGGCACAGCTTGCCGACTGGCTGGAGCAACCGGACAACGATATTGTCACACTGGCCGATACCGATTATCCGCAATTATTGCTTAATATATCCGACCCGCCGCCATTGCTGTACCTCAAAGGACGGCGGGCGTTGCTTAATTCACCCGGGCTAGCTATTGTCGGCAGTCGCAATGCCACCGCCCAGGGGTTGAGCAACGCCGAAACTTTTGCACAATCGCTCGGCGCCGCAGGCCTGTGCATAATCAGCGGAATGGCACATGGCATCGATGCGGCAGCACATCGCGGGGGGCTACACAATCAGGCAAGCAGCATTGCCGTCATCGGTACCGGCATGGATAAGGTGTATCCGGCCGCCAACCGTGAGCTTGCGCATTCGCTGGCTGCGCAGGGATTGCTGGTCTCGGAATTTCCGCTGGGAACACCGCCTCTGGCGGCAAACTTCCCGCGTCGTAATCGTATAATCAGCGGGCTTAGCCTGGGTTGTCTGGTTGTCGAGGCTTCCCTGCAAAGCGGCTCGCTGATTACTGCGCGTATGGCCCTGGAACAGGGTCGAGAGGTCTTCGCCATACCCGGCTCCATCCATTCACCCCAAGCCAAGGGATGCCATCATCTGATCAAGCAGGGGGCAAAACTGGTGGAGTGTGTCCAGGATATTCTGGACGAGCTGCCAGCCCTTACTACATCCGTTGATTCATCTGACCAGGTCCCCGCAGGAGAAGAACACCCGCTTTACCTTTACCTGGGCTTTGATCCTGTTGGTCTTGATACCCTGAGTTTACGCAGCGGCTTGACGATTGAGGCACTATCCGCCATCCTTTTGCAGCTGGAACTGGAAGGCCGCATTGTTTCCCTGCCGGGAGGCCTGTACCAGCGCATGGTTTAAACCACAATATTTATCGGAGCATCATGTTTGAAATTTTAATGTTTTTGTTTGAGAGCTATTTTGACGCAGGAAGCTATCCCGACTCCGATAAACTTTCCTTTAAACTAACCGCTGCAGGATTTGAAGACGGGGATATTCATTTGGCTTTAACCTGGCTAGCGGACCTGAAACATCTTGATGCCACGGACTATCCGGCAAGTATTAATCAGGGCGGGACCCGTTGCTATGCAGAACTGGAAACCCGGCGTATCAGTATGGAAGGACTGCATTTCCTGACCTTCCTGGAACAAAGCAAAATGATTACACCTGTTGAGCGAGAAATGATCATTGATCGTGCCGTTGCCCTGGATCGGGAAAACCTGTCTTTGGGTAGAGTTAAACTGATTGCATTGATAGTGCTGTGGAATTTGCATGAAGATCTGGATCCGATGCTGGTGGAAGAACTGTTGATTCCGGCCGATGCCAACCTGTTACATTAAAATTACGCCTTAATTCTACTACTGCATGACATCCAGCCTCCTTATCGTTGAATCTCCGGCCAAGGCCAAGACGCTGAAAAAATATCTCGGCAAGGACTTCGAAGTTCTTGCTTCCTATGGTCACGTACGCGACCTGGTTCCAAAAACCGGGGCCATCGATACGGAAAATGGCTTCGCCATGAAGTATGAAACCATCGCCCGCAACAGCAAGCATGTTGATGCCATAGCCAAAGCTGCTGCCGTTGCCGACAACATCTACCTGGCGCCTGACCCGGATCGCGAGGGTGAAGCCATCGCCTGGCATATCGCTGAACTGCTCAAAAACAAGCGCGGCATGAAGGGCAAGAAATTGCAGCGCGTGGTGTTCTACGAGATTACCCAGAGTGCGGTAAAAGACGCGGTAGCCCATCCGCGGGAAATTTCCATTCCACTGGTCAATGCGCAACAGGCGCGGCGCGCGCTGGACTATCTGGTGGGCTTTAATCTTTCGCCACTACTATGGCGCAAGATACGCCCTGGCCTTTCCGCAGGCCGCGTGCAAAGCCCGGCGCTACGTTTGATCGTGGAGCGCGAACTGGAGATCGAGGCATTCAAGACCCAGGAATACTGGACAGTGCACCTCGACAGCCAGAAAAACAGCGTGCCTTTTGCCGCGAAATTATTCCAGTATCAAGGCAAGAAACTGGAGCAGCTGAGCATAACCAGCGAGGCGGAATACAAAAAGATTTTTGATAACCTCAGCGCCGCCAAGTTGCCGCCCAAGGTGGTGCGCGTGGAAAAGCGCGCCAAGCAGCGCTATGCTGCTGCGCCGTTCACTACTTCCACCTTGCAACAGGAGGCGGTGCGCAAACTGGGCATGACTTCCGAACGCACCATGCGTATCGCGCAACAGCTGTATGAGGGGGTGGATATCGGCGGCCAGACTGTGGGCCTGATTACCTATATGCGTACCGACTCCGTCTCGCTAGCCAACGAAGCGGTGCAGGAAATCCGCAGCTACGTTACTGATAATTTCGCACCGGACTATCTGCCCAAAACAGCGCCTACCTACAAGAGCAAATCCAAGAACGCACAGGAGGCGCATGAAGCGGTGCGTCCCACTTCCATTGCACGCACCCCGGATAACGTGCGTGACAGCCTCACCATAGACCAGGCCCGTCTGTACGAGATGATCTGGAAGCGTACGCTGGCCTGCCAGATGGCTCCCGCGCGTTTCGACACGGTCAGCCTCGACATCCGTCTCGGCGGCGATGACACACTGTTCCGCGCCAGCGGCCAGACGCTGGTGTTTCCCGGCTTCATCGCCGTGTATCAGGAGGACACCGACGACAGCAACGAAGAAGAAGACAGCGGCAAGCTACCGCCATTGGCAGAAGGTGAGACCATCCCGCTCGACAAGCTGTTCGGCGAACAGCACTTTACCCAGCCGCCGCCGCGTTACTCCGAAGCCAGTCTGGTAAAGACGCTTGAAGAACACGGTATCGGGCGTCCATCCACTTATGCCAGTATTATTTCCACGTTGCAGGCGCGCGAATACGCAGTGCTGGACAAAAAGCGCTTTCAGCCGACCGACGTGGGGCGCGTCGTAAACAAGTTCCTTACTGAACACTTTACGCGCTATGTGGACTACGGTTTTACCGCGCAAATGGAAGATGAGCTGGATGAAATCTCCGAAGGCAAGCGCGACTGGATACCGGTGCTGGACGAGTTCTGGAAGGGTTTCAACAAGCTCATCACCGACAAGAAAGATGTAGACCGCCCCGGCACCGAGATACTGGAAGAGGCCTGTCCGAAATGCGGCAAACCTTTATCCAAGCGGTTGGGCAAGCGTGGAAACTTCATTGGCTGCACCGGCTATCCTGAATGCGACTACACGCGCAGCCTTGTTGGCGAGGAAGATGCGGGCGAGGCACGCAAGGAACTGGGCAACGACCCCGCCAGCGGTTTGCCCGTGCTGCTGTTGCGCGGTCCTTACGGCTATTACGTGCAACTCGGCGAAGTGGAAGAGGGTGCAAAGAAAAAACCCAAGCGCATATCCTGGCCAAAAGAATTGCCACTTGAAACGGCGGATTTACCAGCGGCCCTGAAGTTGCTGGAGTTGCCCAGGGAACTGGGTGACCATCCAGAGACCGGCAAAAAGGTCATCGCCAACATTGGACGCTTCGGCCCTTATATTGGTCATGACGGGAAATTCAAATCCATCCCGCGGAGCGAAAGCGTATTCACCATTCAGCTGGATAGAGCCGTTGCCCTGCTGGCCGAAGCCCGGTCTTCCACTACCGTGTTACGCGAACTGGGTGTGCATCCAGACGACCAGAAGCCGGTAGATGTTTGCAATGGGCGTTATGGCCCCTACGTGCGCCACGGCAAGGTTAATGCCACACTACCCAAAGATGTAACGCCAGAAGAAATCACGCTGGAAGAGGGCTTGGCACTGCTTGCCGCGCGCGTGGCAAAAGGGCCCGCGGCAAAGAAAGGTGCGGCGAGGAAAAAGTCGACTGCTGAGAAAAAGCCAGCCTCCAGGAAGAAAGTCGCGGCAAAGAAAAAGTAAATATTAGCTAACAGCTATCGACCAAATTTACTTTTGCGTAACCCGCCCGGAAAATCAAACATCGAGGTTTTTGGCTCCCAATGCATTTTGTTCTATAAAGGCGCGACGCGGCTCGACTACGTCTCCCATTAACGTCGTAAATATTTCGTCAGCTGCAATCATGTCTTCAATTTGTACTCGCAGCAGCCGACGATTCCTGGAATCCATCGTGGTCTCCCAAAGTTGATCGGGATTCATTTCTCCCAGCCCCTTGTAACGCTGGATATTTACACCCCGCTTGGCTTCTTCCAGTAACCATTCTATGGCCTGTCTGAAGTCGGTTACCGGTTTACGTTGTTCGCCGCGCTTAATATATGCTCCCTTGCCAATCAAATTTCCTATTGTCTGGGAAGTCTGCTTGATCTGGGCATAATCCCCGCCCTGCAAAAATTCGTTTTCTATGTAACTTATTGAATAATTTCCATGCAAATATTTTTTCAGCTTTAGTCGATAGTCGCCACTGTCTGGACTTTTCTCTGCCTCAACGGCAATTTTTGCTCCGCAAGCTTGCTGTAGCCGAACAGCACTTTGGGTCGCCTGTTTTTCATCATCCAGACCAATTTCCGGCTGTTTCAGCAACGCATGCAACGCCTCGGGGGCAATCATGCGGGAAAGACGATCAATGATCGATTCCGCCAAAAAATATTCCTTGGCCAAATGCTCCAGGGTTTCGGTCTGAATGGGCGGAACATCCTCGCCGGGATATAGTTCGGCATTATTAAGTGCCGAGCGCAGCATGTAATTTTTCAATTCATGATCATCCTTGAGATACCGCTCTTCCTTGCCTTGCTTGACTTTGTAAAGAGGCGGCTGGGCAATATATACATGGCCTCGCTCAACCAGTTCCCGCATCTGCCGATAAAAGAACGTCAGCAGCAATGTACGAATATGCGAGCCATCCACATCCGCATCGGTCATGATGATGATTCGGTGATAGCGCAACTTGTCCGGGTTGTACTCATCTTTACCTATACCCGTTCCAAGCACGGTAATCAACGTAGCTATCTCTTGCGACGCAATCAGTTTTTCAAACCTGGCTTTCTCGACATTTAGAATTTTACCCTTTAGCGGCAATATGGCCTGAAACTTCCGGTCTCGTCCCTGCTTTGCAGATCCTCCCGCAGAATCCCCCTCCACCAGATATAATTCTGATTTTGCAGGATCTTTTTCCTGGCAATCCGCCAGCTTCCCCGGCAAGCCCATCCCGTCCAGAACACCCTTTCTTCTGGTCAACTCCCTCGCCTTGCGTGCCGCCTCCCGTGCGCGTGCTGCCTCTATAATTTTCCCAACAATTATCTTCGCGTCATTTGGTTTTTCCAGCAAAAATGCCATCAACTGTTGACTGACCACTTCTTCAATTACTGGACGGACCTCGGATGAAACCAATTTATCCTTTGTCTGGGAAGAAAATTTCGGGTCCGGAAGTTTTACTGACAATACAGCCGCCAGGCCTTCCCGCATGTCGTCCCCCGATGTTTCCACCTTATTTTTTTTTGCGATCTCTTCAGTTTCAATATACTGGTTCAGCGTGCGCGTCATGGCCGCGCGAAGTGCTGTCAGATGAGTGCCGCCGTCCCGCTGTGGAATGTTATTTGTAAAGCATTGCACCGACTCCTGATATGAATCATTCCATTGCATTGCAATCTCTGCAGTAATGCCATCTTTTTCTGTACACGCATGGAATACATTTGGATGTAAAACGGACTTGTTGCGATTCATGTATTCAACAAACCCTCCAATTCCTCCAGTAAAGGAAAAAATTTCTTCTTTTCCATTTCGCTCATCTTTAAGAGAAATGTTTACGCCATTATTTAAAAATGACAGCTCGCGCAAGCGTTTTGCCAGAATGTCGAAGTGAAACTCAACCACTTCAAATGTTTCTTTCGCTGGAAGAAAATGAACCTCCGTTCCGCATTTATCTGTGTCCCCGATGATTTTTAGGGGGGCCACAGGTTCTCCATGGTTAAACTCCATGAAGTGTACCTTTCCGTCCCGCTTTATCGTTAGCCGTAACCACTCTGACAATGCATTAACCACAGAAACGCCCACTCCATGCAGCCCGCCAGAAACCTTATAAGAGTTGCTGTCAAATTTTCCACCGGCATGAAGGACGGTCATGATTACTTCTGCTGCCGATCGGTTTTCTTCCGGGTGTATATCTGTTGGAATGCCACGCCCGTTGTCAGCGACACTAATGGAATTATCGGGGTGAATGATTACCTTTATTTCATTACAATAGCCGCCAAGAGCTTCATCTACTGCATTATCGACCGCCTCAAACACCATATGGTGCAATCCAGTACCATCATTAGTGTCTCCAATATACATACCCGGGCGCTTTCTTACTGCCTCAAGCCCCTTCAACACCTTGATATTACTGGAATTATATTCGTTCATCTATCATCCTTAAATAAACCATGTTCAGGTGTTTCACGTGAAACACTTAAATACGCATTGGCATAATTACATACTTGAAATCATCGTTGGCTGGTATCGTAATCAAGATGCTGCTATTAGGATCGCCAAACGAAAATACAATTTCTTCCGTTGTAATGTTATTCAAACCATCCATTAAATAATTAACATTAAAACCAATATCAAGTGCTACTCCCTGATAATTGGTTTCAATATCTTCCTGGGCCTCCTCTTGTTCGCTGTTGGAACTAATTATTCGCAGGTTTTTTTCAGTTAACACGAAACGAACGCCCCTGAATTTTTCATTAGACAATATTGCCGCCCTTTGAAGTGCTTGCAATATATTTAGTCTGTTTAGTGTGAGGTGATTTGTATATTCAGGAATTACACGCCCATAATCCGGAAATTTTCCATCAATAATTTTTGAGGTCATAACAACCTCTGAAAACGAGATTCTTGCTTGATTTTCGAAAAATTCAAATATTATTTTTTCTTCCGTATCAGCAAGTAATTTATACAGTTCAGTTATGGTTTTTCTTGGAAGTATTATTTCATACTTGGAATATGAATTTTCTAATTGTGTATTGGCATAAGCAAGTCGATGTCCATCCGTTGCTACTAACTTAAGGGACGTTCCTTCTATTATCAGAAGAACCCCATTCAAATAATAACGAATGTCCTGTTGGGCCATTGCATATTGAACCGAGCCCAATAGCTTTTTGAAAACCCCTTGAGAAATATTGATTTTTTCAACATTATCTACCTGATCGGATGCTTTTGGAAAATCCTGGGCTGGAAGTGTCTGTAGGCTGAACTTGCTTTTCCCTGTTTTTATTTGAAGCTTTCCTCCTTGAATATCTACAGATATTTTACTTTCATCTGGCAGCACTCTTAATACTTCTTGTAATTTTTTTGCGCCAACAGTAATCGATTCATTACCTGGCAATTGAACTGAACTATTC
This sequence comes from uncultured Sideroxydans sp., assembly GCA_964568895.1. GTDB lineage: Bacteria > Pseudomonadota > Gammaproteobacteria > Burkholderiales > Gallionellaceae > RI-121. The sequence goes on from CAZMSI010000003.1 coordinate 21,594, forward strand.
AAATTGGTTGAAATTTGAATTTCAAGATCTGTAGCAACAAAATGATAATTTGTATCATTTTTTTCAATTAATACATTTGAAAGAATGGGAAGAGGTTGTTTTCTCTCAACAATACCTATGATTGTTTGAAGGGGTTTGAGTAAAGTTTCTTTTTCAATTTTATCAATAAACATTTTTTATCCTTTAAACAAAATAGATAACCTGACTATTTTTTGTTGATATCGTTATTTAAACTTTATATATCAATTAATTATTTATATTGTATGGTTGTTAATAACTTAAATATACTTAACTATTTATTTGTTGATAACTTTTTCAACCAACGGAGAATTTGTTAAGTATGCACAATCAGTTTCTCAATGTTTGGTTTAATAAATTAAAGTCGGAGTTTATTACATTATCTATATTTCTTAAATTTTCAATGGTCTTACAGGCATGCAGGACCGTTGTATGATCTCTGTCGCCAAAGGCGACGCCAATTTCCGGCAAGCTGAGCTGGGTTAACTCTCTAGCCAAATACATGGCAATTTGTCGTGGGCGCGCAATAGCTCGGGTTCTTTTTTTGGATAACAGATCCACAACTCTTATTCGATAGTAGTCTGCAACCGTTTTTTGTATGTTTTCTATTGAAACCTGTTTGTTTTGCGAGGCCAGCAAATCTTTCAATGATTCTTTGGCCAGCTCAATGGAAATGGGTTGTTTGTGAAATCTTGAATAAGCCTCAACCCTTATGAGCGCCCCTTCTAATTCTCGAATGTTTGATCTGACGTGTTTTGCAATAAAAAAAGCGACAGATTCGTCAATCGGATTTTTTGTTCGTGCCGCTTTTTGCAATAGTATGGCCACTCTCATTTCCAGGTTTGGAGGCTCAATGGCGACGGTTAATCCCCAACCAAACCGCGATGTAAGCCTTGGCTCTATTCCTGAAATTTCTTTTGGGAAAGTATCACAGGTAATTACAACCTGTTTATGTTCATCAATTAATGAATTTAAGGTATAGAAAAACTCTTGCTGGGTGCCCGGTTTGTCTGCAATAAACTGAATATCATCAATAAGTAGTAAATCAAGCGAATTGTAAAATTGCTTGAATTCATCGAATTTTTTTGTTTGAAAAGCCCGAACAACATCAGAAATGTAATTTGTTGCATGGACGTAAAAAATTTTTGCTTGCGGTTCTCGCTCTTTAACATGGTTACCGATAGCTTGAATCAGGTGTGTTTTTCCCAATCCCACCCCGCCATAGACGAACAGGGGGTTATAACTTGTACCTGGAGATTCCGCTACCTGAAGCGCTGCGGCGTGCGCCAACTGGTTAGCCTTGCCAATAACAAAGTTATCGAAAGTTAATAATCCATTAATTTTACTATTGTTTTTTATTTTCTTTTGCTCAGGAACGATAATTTTTTCTTTTACCGCCATTTTTTCATGGACGGCAATTTTATTTGCTAGTGTGTGCCTAGATCCCAGGCGCAAGTCGATTTGAGGAGAAAATGAAAGAAATGATTCCGCCTGTTTCAATATATCGGGCAAAAAGCGCTCCTGAACAAGCTTCAATGTAAAGCTGTTAGGTGCAGTCAGAGTTATTTGATTTTCTTTTAAATCAAATTCTAGCGGCTTAATCCAGGAATTGAATTGTTGGGGCGGAAGGCTACTTTCAAAAAAAAGAAGGCAGGAATCCCACAAAGGATTGTCAGACATAACCAAAAATATAAGGGGCAAGTTAATTCGTTTCTTAGTTTACAAGTAAAACGAAAAGTTATCCACAGGCAAGATAGAGACTACAAAAATAAAATAAGCTTGACATCATCGCCCGTAAATATTGTAATTGCGGGTTCTTTTAGTATATTCAGGAGTACAACTGTTATGAAGCGCACATATCAACCATCGGTTACCAAAAGAAAACGCACTCACGGTTTTTTGGTACGCATGAAATCAAAGGGTGGTCGTTTGGTAATCAAGGCGCGCAGGGCAAAAGGGCGCGCACGCCTTGCCGTTTAACAAAAGAGAGACGTTGCCGAATTTTCGCCGACTAAAATCCGGCGAGGAATTCAGACTTGCTTTTGCCGCACATTTTTACAGCAATAAATGGTTTGCTGTTTATGCCAGAGAAAATAAAGTCGGCGCCTCTCGTTTGGGGATAATAGTAAGTAAGAAGGTAGTACCTCATGCGGTAAACAGAAATTACGCCAAACGGTTAATCAGGGAAAAATTCAGGCAAGACTTTCCTGTTTGGCATGCAGTGGATATAGTGGTTCGTCTCCGTCGTTCCCTGAGTCAAAGGGCCTCAGATGAGGGATCGGGGGCGCTGGCTCAATTACTAGGCGATATTCAGAGAGATGCGTCGGTTTTTGATTAAGATAATTGGCGCCTATCAGCTATTGATTAGCCCGTTGTTTCCACCAACATGTCGATTTACTCCGACGTGTTCTAATTATACTTGCGAGGCAATAGCTAAACACGGGGCGCTACGGGGCATATGGCTAGGCATTAAAAGAGTTATACGCTGCAACCCTTGGAATCCAGGTGGTTACGATCCCGTTCCATAGCTTTCATTTAGGTAAAACCACATGGATTTTCAACGTTTATTTCTGTTTCTTATTTTTTCCTTTTCTGTGTTGTTGCTATGGGATGGCTGGCAACACCATCAACATTCTCCGGTTGCGCCGGTAGCAACGACGGCGACCTCACCCGCAGAGCAAACCCCGGCAACACCTAATACCCCGCAGACAAAATCAAGCGTATCTGCTAGCCACCAGGTTGCAGTGCAGCAAAAAGGCTTGTCGGGAAGAAAAATACAGGTAAAAACAGATTTTCTGGTAGCTGAAATCAATACGGTTGGTGGCGATTTAAGCGGACTGGAATTGTTGAAGCACCGCGATGCCATAGACAAAAGCAAACCATTTGTCTTATTTCAGCATAATAAATCAGATACTTATATTGCACAATCTGGATTATTGGGGGATGGGCTGCCTACGCATAACACATTGTTTTCAGCCCCAGATGAAAACAATCTACAGCTGGCAGACGGAAAAAATGAAATTCAGGTCCATTTGCAGGCAACCACACCAACCGGAATTATCGTTGTAAAAACATATACTTTCCACCGTGGAAGCTATGTGATTGATGTTGCGTATCAGATCAAAAACAAGGGAACAAAGGCACTAAGCACTTCAGCTTACTTTCAATTGGTGCGCGACAGTAAAAAACCCAAAGAAGACACCAAGTTCATATCCACATACACCGGCCCTGCGGTTTATACGAATAAAGAGAAATTTGAAAAGGTCAGCTTTAAAGACATTGAAAAAGGTAAAACAGACTATCCCAAAACGGCTGACAATGGCTGGATAGCCATTGTGCAGCACTATTTTGTTGCCGCCTTGCTGCCTAAAGGCAATATAAAACGCGAGTTTTATACCAAGCACCTTGATAATGATCTGTTTTCGGCTGGAGTAATTTTACCCGTTTCGACAATCGAGCCAGGGAAAGAGGGTTCGCTGAATATATCCCTGTATGCGGGGCCGGCTCAAACCAAACTGAACAAAATAGCTCCAGGGCTTGGCTTGACGGTCGATTATGGCTGGATGACCATCATATCAACCCCTTTATTCTGGTTACTTTCCTTGTTGCATGGATGGGTTGGGAACTGGGGGCTGGCGATTATTTTGCTGACGGCGCTGATCAAGCTGGCATTTTTCCCGCTGTCGGCAGCAAGCTATCGCTCCATGGCAAAAATGAGGATCGTTGCACCCAAGCTGGAAAAAATCAAGAAACAGTATGCCGGTGATCGCGAACGTCTGCATAAGGCAATGATGGAGCTGTATAAAAAGGAAAAAATAAATCCATTGGGGGGCTGCTTACCCGTCATTATCCAAATTCCGATATTTATTTCGCTGTACTGGGCGATTCTCGCCAGCGTCGAGTTGCGCCATGCCCCATTCTATGGCTGGATTCATGATTTATCTGCTCCCGATCCGTATTATGTGTTGCCGCTGATTATGAGCATCAGTATGTTTGTGCAGACCAAACTCAATCCAACGCCACCGGATCCCATGCAGGCAAAGGTCATGCAAATCATGCCGCTTGTATTTGGCTTCGTGTTCTTCTTTTTCCCCGTCGGTCTGGTGTTATATTCCGTAGTGAATAACGTGCTATCTATTACACAACAATGGGTTATCACGCGTTCGGCAACAAATGCCAAACCTAAAAACACCGACAAAACCTGACATTATCGCGGCAATTGCCACTCCGCAGGGCCGGGGTGGCATCGGGATTGTCAGACTTTCCGGACCGGGCCTACTGTTGCTGGCCCAGGCTATTCTGGGTAAATCGATAGCCCCGCGACAAGCAAGTTACTCATCTTTCCTGAATGCCCAGGGACAGATTATTGATCAGGGAATCGCGCTGTTTTTCCCCGCTCCCCATTCGTATACAGGGGAAGATGTACTGGAATTGCAAGGGCATGGCGGTATTGCGATGCCTCAAATGGTATTACAGCGCTGTTTGGAACTGGGCGCTCGCCTTGCACAACCGGGTGAATTTACGCTACGTGCATTTCTCAACAACAAACTAGACCTGGCGCAGGCGGAAAGCGTGGCCGACCTGATTGATGCCACTACCAGCCAGGCCGCACGAAGTGCCATGCGTTCTCTCAGAGGGGATTTTTCACGGACTGTTCACCAATTGGTGGAGGCGCTAATTCAGTTGCGCATGCTGGTGGAGGCTATGCTGGATTTTCCGGAAGAGGAGATCGATGCCCTCGACATCGAAAAACGCCGCAACAGCCTGGAAGAAATTGGATATAAACTGGAAAAGATTCTGGCCTTGGCACAACAGGGAAGCCTGTTGCGCGAAGGGGCGCATGTTGTGCTGATCGGACAGCCCAACGTAGGCAAATCCAGCCTGCTTAACCAGCTCAGCGGAGAAGATGTTGCCTTGGTCAGTGATGTCCCCGGAACTACACGTGACGCTATCAGGCAGGCAATCCAGGTAAATGGCGTCCCGCTGCATATTGTTGATACTGCCGGACTAAGGGAGTCGCAAGACAGGATAGAACAAATGGGTATGGAGCGGACGCGCGACGCCATACAAAAAGCAGATGCCATTTTATTGTTGGTGGAGGCGGGCGATCACTTGGCCCCCGATGACCAGCAGATACTTGCCAAATTGCCACAAAACATTCCCCGGCTAAAGGTGTTTAACAAGATAGATCTGACCGGTCAGGAGGCTCATATAGAAGAGCGTGAGGAGGAATGCAGTATTTTTCTATCGGCAAAAACCGGGGTTGGCGTGGATTTGTTGTGCAATAAACTGCTGGAGCTGATTGGTTGGCACCAGGAAGCCGGCGTATTCATGGCGCGGGAGCGCCATATTCGCGCTTTACTTGATGCGCGCGACCATATGCGGCATGCAATGGAAAAGGTTATCCAGGCAGAATTTCTGGCAGAAGAATTGCGTTTGGCACAGGAAGCACTTAATAGCATTACTGGCGAATTTACATCTGACGATCTGTTGGGTGAAATTTTTGGCCGTTTCTGTATTGGTAAGTAATCTGCCCCATTGTTTCACGTGAAACATCTTTTGCTATTTCTGAAAACAGCAGCTTTGCGGTATTATGCGCGGCCTCACAATTAAAGAATCGGCAGATGGATTACCCCGGAAAATTTGATGTAATCGTGGTTGGCGGCGGGCACGCAGGAACCGAGGCGGCGCTGGCAAGCGCGCGTGCGGGGTGCGCAACCATGCTGCTGACTCATAACATTGAAACCCTGGGGGCAATGTCCTGCAATCCCTCGATTGGCGGCATTGGCAAGGGGCATTTGGTCAAAGAAGTGGATGCACTGGGCGGCGCCATGGCCATGGCGGCTGACGAGGCCGGTATCCAGTTCCGCATATTAAACTCATCCAAGGGCCCGGCAGTACGCGCTACCCGTGCACAGGCCGACCGGCTGTTATACAGGCAGGCTATCCGACACCGCCTGGAAAATCAGCAGAATCTGTGGTTATTCCAGCAGGCCGCAGATGACTTGGTGGTCGAAAACGGGCAGGTGGCTGGCGTGGTAACCCAGCTTGGCTTAAGATTTTCCGCAAAAACAGTGGTGTTGACCACGGGGACTTTTCTGGCCGGTCTTATACATATCGGGCAGTCAAATTATCAGGCCGGCAGGGCTGGTGATCCCCCTGCCGTGAGCCTGGCGCATCGTTTGCATGATCTGGGGCTGCCAATGGGGCGCCTGAAAACGGGTACCCCGCCGCGGATAGATGGGCGCAGCATTGATTATTCGGCAATGCAGGAACAGCCGGGCGATACACCCCTGCCGATTTTTTCTTTTATGGGTCATGCCGATCAGCACCCCAGACAATTACCATGCTGGATTACCCAGACCAATTCGGCAACGCACGATATTATTCGTGCCGGCCTGGATCGTTCGCCGCTGTTCACGGGAGTCATTGAAGGGGTTGGCCCGCGCTATTGCCCGTCGATCGAGGATAAGATTACGCGGTTCTCGGAAAAAAATTCACACCAGATTTTTCTGGAACCCGAAGGCCTGACCACCCACGAAGTCTATCCCAATGGAATTTCAACCAGTTTGCCCTTTGACGTCCAATTGGCATTGGTGCGCTCGATAAAGGGGTTAGAGAAAGCACATATTACCCGGCCCGGCTATGCGATTGAATATGACTACCTTGATCCAAGAGGCTTGAAGAGTTCATTGGAAAGCAAGGCCATCGGCGGTTTGTTCCTGGCAGGCCAGATAAACGGAACGACAGGGTATGAAGAGGCGGCGGCGCAGGGATTGCTGGCTGGCATTAATGCCGCACTGTTGGCTCGAGATGCCAATCCGTGGTGTCCGGCGCGTAACGAAGCTTATCTTGGTGTCATGGTAGACGATTTGATTACCCGCGGCGTATCCGAGCCTTACCGCATGTTTACCAGCCGCGCCGAATACCGTCTGCAACTGCGGGAAGACAATGCAGACCTGCGATTGACAGAAATCGGCCACCGGCTGGGGATTGTCGATGAAATGCGCTGGCGGGACTTTGAACAAAAACGGGAGGCTATTGCACGCGAGCAGGAGCGCTTGCGTTCGTCCTGGATTAATCCCGGACTGTTTCCAAGGGAGCGGGTTGAGCAGATACTTGGGAAAAATATAGATCGGGAATACACGCTATATGAATTGTTGCGTCGCCCGGAGGTAAGTTATGCCGGGTTGATTGCCCTGTCCGGAACGGAATCGCCTATAATTGACGGAAAAGTCGCCGAACAAGTTGAAATACAGGCCAAATATCAAGGTTATATCCAGCGCCAGAGTGATGAAATAGCGCGCCGCGAAAATTATGAGCACACGCGACTGCCGCTGTCGATAGACTATTGCACGGTCCGTGGATTATCCATAGAGGTACAACAGAAGCTGAATCAGTATAAACCGGAAACAATAGGCCAAGCTTCAAGAATTTCCGGGGTAACGCCTGCGGCAATTTCCCTGTTACTGGTGCATCTGAAGCGCGGCTTTCGGGAAGATTTGCCAGCCGGCAACGAGATAGAGAAAAAAAGCGCGTGAACGCAGCCCAGGCATTGGCGGCCGGCACCAGGCAACTTGAACTGGATTTACCGCCTGAAACCCGGGAAAAATTACTGGTATATCTGGAGCTGCTGCAAAAGTGGAACAAGGTATATAACTTGACCGCTATTCGCCAGCCGG
>CAZMSI010000004.1:0-27908 GCA_964568895.1 uncultured Sideroxydans sp.
CTGCGCCATTCCTTCGCTACCCACCTGCTCGAATCCGGCTACGACATCCGCACCGTGCAGGAATTGCTTGGCCATTCGGATGTTTCCACCACGATGATCTACACCCACGTGCTGAACAAGGGCGGCAAGGCGGTGGTCAGCCCACTGGACAATTGAGGATGTGTCGAACGAGTGCCGGATTCCCGCTTCACGGCAAGGACGACTTGTTCGGCGTTTCCCTAATATAATATGAAAGTTTTCTGATCTATCGAGGAGTGCTTATGGGCCTGGGCCCGGTGATGCTGGACGTTGCGGGAACCGTACTGACCGAGGAGGACCGGCAGCGTCTCGGCCATCCGTTGGTGGGGGGGGTGATCCTGTTCGCGCGCAATTACGAGTCGCCGGTGCAGCTGGCGCAATTGACGGGGGAGATTCACGCCCTGCGCAGCCCGCCGCTGTTGATCGCGGCAGATCACGAAGGGGGCAGGGTGCAGCGCTTCCGCGAGGGCTTCACGCGCATTCCGCCGATGCGCGAGCTGGGGCATATTTGGGACGAGCATGCCAAGCGCGCGCGGCACCTGGCGCAGCAGGTGGGCTATGTGATGGCTTCCGAGTTGCGTGCCTGCGGCGTGGATTTCAGTTTTACGCCGGTGCTGGATATCGATTTCGGCGCCAGCACGGTGATCGGCGACCGCGCTTTCCATTCCGATCCGCAGGCGGTTGCCGAATTGGCGCATGCGCTGTTGCAGGGGCTGCGCCAGGGCGGCATGCACACCGTGGGCAAGCATTTTCCCGGCCACGGTTTCGTCGCCGCCGATTCGCACCTGGAAATTCCGGTGGACGAGCGCAGTTATACCGACATCGAGCTGTGTGACCTGATCCCGTTCCGCCAGATGGTGTCTTACGGCATGACCGGGGTGATGCCGGCGCACGTGATTTATCCCAGGGTGGACCCGAACCCGGCGGGCTTTTCCGAGGTATGGCTGAAAAAGGTGCTGCGCGGCGAGCTGGGTTTCGAAGGTTGCATTTTCAGCGACGACCTGAGTATGGAGGGTGCGACGGTAGCCGGCGGCGTGGTACAGCGCGCGGAAGCGGCGCTGCATGCCGGCTGCGATATGGTGCTGGTGTGCAACCGTCCAGACCTGGCAGACGAATTGCTGGACGGACTGAAATGGGAGATGCCGGCGGTCAGCCGCGCACGCCTGGCGCAGATGCGCGGGCATGCTCATCACCAGACGCTGGTACAGTTGCACGAGCAGGGGGAATTTGTGAAAGCAGTTCACGAGGTGGCCACCATAGGGGCGGAAACCGGCGAATTGCCATTGGCATAGGGATATCATCGACATCATGAAAAAACTGCTATTCGTTATGCTGACCGTACTGGCGCTTGCCGGCTGCAACCGGCCGCCGAAACCGCCGCTGGTGTTTGCCGCCAGCGCCTGGCCCGGCTATGCATCCATCTATCTGGCGCGCAGCCAGGGTTACCTGCCGAAGGCAGGGATACGCCTGGAAGAATATGCCAGTGCTGCGGAAGTCGCCCAGGCGCTGCGCGCACACAAGGTGCAGCTTGCCGCGGTCACCCTGAGCCAGGCGCTGTCACTGCACCGCGAAATTCCAGACCTGAAGATCGTACTGGTGCTGGACGCTTCCAAAGGTGCGGATGCGCTGCTGGCACAGCCCGGTATCGGCGGGCTGGCACAATTGCGGGGCAAGCGCATCGTTGCCGAAGATGTCGTGCGCGGCGCTTATCTGATCAGCCTTGCCGCGAAAGAGGCAGGGATGTCCGCGCGGCAGTTTGACGTTAAACCAATGCCGGCAGGCGAACAGCAGGCCGCGTTCCGCACACATAAGGTGGATGCGCTGGTGGCTGCGGAGCCGTTGCGTTCGCGCCTGCTTGCCGATGGCGCGCAGCAGGTATTCGACAGTTCGCGCGTACCGGGCAAGCTGCTGGACGTGCTGGTGGCCAGGGATGATGATGTTGGCAGCTACAATCATGAGATGCAGCAGTTGCTGAAGGGCTGGCTTCGGGCAATGGACGATATCCGCTACCATCCTGCCGAGGCGATACCGGCCATGGCGAGGGACCAGCATGCCAACCCGGAACAATTCAGGCAGGCGCTGCAGGGCGTCGAACTGTTCGGTTTGCAGCGCAACCGGGAATTGCTGCTGGACGAAACGCTTGCCATCGGCCCTGCTATCGACGGGCTGCAGCGGTTCATGCTGGACAACGGCCAGTTGCAGATGGGGGCGGATGCTTCCACCTTGCTTGATTCCACCCTGCTTGCCAGTATCAAGCGCTGAGCCGGTTTCCCCGGGAACGGAATTGCCGACTCGTTTCCGGAGACTGGTTTTTTGGCGGTGCGCTTGAGATAATCCGCCAGTCGGCTTGCCAATTCCAATGGTGCACATTTTATGAGCGAACTACAGATCAGCCTGCTGGGTATCGGCGTCGTCGTGGTTGTGGCGGTGTATGGCTACAGCGTCTGGCAGCAGCGGCAATACCGGCACAAGTTCGGCGCCGCATTCAAACCTCACCACGAGGATGCGCTGTATCCAGCGGCCGAGGCGTCGGCTGAATCTCCGCCGGCGGACGCAGATGCTACCGGAGAAATGGAGCAGGTGTTGTCCGGCGAAGCCGGACGTGCGGGTGCCGGAGATGAATTGTGCGGCCTGCTGGATGCCGCTACGGATTACATCGTGACCCTGTCATCGGACAGCCCGATGCATGCCGGCGTGCTGGCGCCACTGTGGCAGCAGCGTTTTGATTTCGGCAAGAATGTGAACGTTTGTGGCCTGAACATGGATACCGGAACGGTAGAGCGGGTGGTCGCGGAAAGCACGCAGTCCTATTCCGAATTCCAGTTGGCGCTGCAATTGGCGGATCGTAGCGGCGCGGCAAGCGCGGGCCGGCTGAAAAGCTTCCACGACCTGGCGCGCGAGATGGCAAAACTTGCCGATGCCGATGCCGCCATGCCGGATGTGGAAGAGGCAGCAGCGCTTGCCCAGCAACTGGATGCTTTCTGTGCCGAGGTGGACCAGATGATCGGCCTGAACATCCTGCCCGGCGGCAACCGCCTGCTGGCCGGCCCGGAAATTTCAATGGTGGCCGGCCTGCATGGTTTTGCGCTGCAGGCGGACGGCACGTTCCACCTGCTCGGCGAAGATGGTCACACCTTGTTCATGCTGGCCAATGTCGACAGCGAGCCGTTCCAGCACCACACCATCAGCCAGATGCAGGTCAACGGCTTGTCGCTGATGCTCGACGTGCCGCGGGTGGAGCACCCGATTCAGCGCTTCGACGAGATGGCAGTGCTGGCACGCGAGCTTGGCCAGGGACTGCGTGCCTCCGTGGTGGACGACAATCACGTGGCATTGAGCGAAACCGCAGTTGCCATGATACGCGGGCAGGTTGCCACCATCGAAAACAGGATGCTCGAATATCCCGTCGTCCCCGGCAGCGCGCAGGCGCGCAGATTGTTTTCCTGAATGAGTGCATCGATTGCGCAACGCATCGCATATCTGCGGTCGGAAATAGACAAACACAATTACCAGTATTACGTGCTGGACCAGCAGCTGATCCCGGATGCGGAATACGACAAACTGTTTCGTGAATTGCAGGAGCTGGAAGCGGCGCATCCCGAGCTGGCCACACCCGATTCCCCCACCCGGCGTGTCGGCGGCCAGCCGCTGGAAGGTTTTGCGCCGGTGCGCCATGCAGTGCCGATGCTGTCCATCCGTACCGAGACCGACACCACCGAAGGCGGTGCGCAGGCATTCGATGCGCGGGTGCGGCGCGAACTTGGTTTGTCCGATGAAGATGCGCCGGTGGAATATGCCTGCGAGTTGAAGTTCGACGGCCTGGCGATCAACCTGCGCTATGAGCACGGCCTGTTGGTGCAGGCGGCGACGCGCGGCGATGGCGAGACCGGCGAAGACGTGACGCAGAATATCCGCACCATCCGCCAGATTCCGCTGCGCCTCAAGGACTGCGATGCGAAAGTGCTGGAAGTGCGCGGCGAAGTGTATATGTCGCGCCGCGATTTCGAACGCTATAACGAGCGGCAGCGTGAACACGGGCTGCCTGCGCTGGTCAACCCGCGCAACGGCGCGGCAGGCAGCGTGCGCCAGCTCGACTCGAAACTGTGCGCACGGCGTCCGCTGTCGTTTTTCGCTTACGGTCTGGGCGAGGTCAAGGGCTGGAAAATACCGGAAGAGCACAACGAAATACTCGACAGTCTGGCCGCGATGGGCGTGCCGGTGAGTAATGAGCGCGCGGTGGTGCCGGGGGCGGAAGGGCTGGTTGAATTCCACCAGCGCATTGCGGAAAAACGCGACAGCCTGCCGTTCGACATCGACGGCGTAGTGTACAAGGTCAACAGCCTGGAATTGCAGAAGAAGCTTGGTTTCGTCACGCGCGAGCCGCGCTGGGCCTGCGCCCACAAGTATCCGGCGCAGGAGCAGGTGACCGTGGTGCGCGACATCGATATCCAGGTCGGGCGCACCGGCAAGCTGACGCCGGTGGCCAAGCTGGAGCCGGTGTTCGTCGGCGGCACCACGGTTTCCAATGCCACGCTGCACAACGAGGACGAGACGCGGCGCAAGGATGTGCGCATCGGCGACACGGTGATCGTGCGCCGTGCCGGCGACGTGATTCCGGAAGTGGTCGGCGTGGTGCTGGACAAGCGTCCGAAAGATGTCGGGGAGCCGTTCGATCTGTTCCGGCAACTGGAAGGTAAATGTCCGGTGTGCGGCAGCAGCATCGTGCGCGAGGAGGGTGAGGCCGACTGGCGCTGCACCGGCGGTCTGTTCTGTCCGGCGCAGCGCATGCAGGCGCTGCTGCACTTTGCCAGCCGCCGGGCAATCAATATCGACGGACTGGGCGAAAAACTGGTCGAGCAACTGGTCGAGAAGCAGATCGTACTCACACCCGCCGACCTGTATTTCCTGAACCGGGAAGTGCTGGTCAACGTCGAGCGCATGGGTGAAAAGTCAGCGGACAACCTGCTCGGGGCAATCGAGAACAGCAAGAAGACCACGCTGGCGCGATTCATCTATGCGCTGGGCATCCGCAACGTGGGCGAAGCCACGGCGAAGGAACTGGCACGTTATTTCGGTTCGCTGGACAATCTGATGGAAGCGGACGAGGAACGCCTGCAGCAGGTGCCGGATGTGGGGCCGGTGGTGGCGCAGAGCATTGCAGCCTTTTTCCGCGAAGAGCATAACCGCGAGGTGATCGAGGAGTTGCGCGAAAAGCATGGTGTGCACTGGGAGGAACAGGACGGCGATAGCGGCGCGACGTTGCCATTGAGCGGCAAAACCTGGGTATTGACTGGTACACTTTCGTCCATGAGCCGCGACGAGGCCAAGGCAAAGCTTGAGGCGCTGGGCGCGAAAGTGGCCGGCAGTGTATCGAAGAAAACTGCCTGCGTGGTGGCCGGAGTGGAGGCGGGTAGCAAGCTGGACAAGGCGCGGGAACTCGAAGTGCCAGTCATTGATGAACAGGAGTTCATCCGGCTGTTGAACGATATGGCGGTCAGGAGTGAAGGAAGGGAGTGATATGAAAAAAATTACCAAGGCTGTTTTTGGTTCCGGCCGCCCTTATGTGCTTAACCTGCTCCGCAGGTTAGCCTCCGCCGAAGACGGCCTTTGCTGTTCTGCGAAATGTCGCTCGGCTGCAAATTTGAAAAGGAGTGTCAACAAATGAAGCGCATTACCAAGGCCGTCTTTGGTTCCGGCCGCCCTTGCGGGCTTAACGTCCGCATGGCGGACATTAGCCTTCGCCGAAAACAGCTTTCGTTGACCGGATGCAGAGGAGGTACGCAGTGAAGAAGATAACGAAAGCTGTTTTTCCCGTAGCCGGCATGGGTAGCCGTTTTCTGCCGGCGACCAAGGCCAGCCCCAAGGAGATGATGCCGATCGTGGACAAGCCGTTGATCCAGTATGCGGTGGAAGAAGCGGTGGAGGCGGGGATCACCGATATGGTGTTCGTCACCGGGCGCAACAAGCGATCCATTCCCGATCATTTCGACACGGCCTACGAACTGGAAGCCGAGCTGGCAATGCGCGGCAAGACCGAATTGCTGCGCCTGGTCCAGGAGGTCATTCCCAAGAATATCAACTGCATCTATATTCGCCAGAACATGGCGCTGGGGCTGGGGCATGCGGTGTTGTGCGCCAAGCCGGTGATTCAGGATGAGCCTTTTGCGGTGATCCTGGCCGACGATCTGGTTGATGGCCAGCCCGGCATCGTCAAGCAGATGGTGGACGTGTTCGGGAAGCACCAGAGTTCCGTGCTCGGGGTGATGGATGTGCCGCGTGCGCAGACCCGGAGTTACGGGATTGTCAGCAGTACCAATCTTGAAACGGATGTGGAAAAGGTCACCGGCATCGTCGAGAAGCCGAAGCCGGAAGATGCGCCTTCGACGCTGGCAGTGGTCGGCCGTTATATCCTGACGCCACGTATCTTCCATCACCTGGAGCATGTACCGCCGGGAACGGGTGGGGAGATCCAGTTGACTGATGGCATCGCCAGCCTGATGAGCGAGGAGCAATTGCTGGCCTATCGGTTCAAGGGCATACGTTATGATTGCGGGGATAAGCTGGGTTATCTCAAGGCAATCGTGGCGTTCGGTCTCAAGCGTCCAGAATTCCGGGAGGATTTCGCCAGCTATCTGAAATCGCTGGACTGATGTTGTCGAACCAGCAGGCGCTCAGGGTATTGCAACAGGCCGAGCTGATCTGCCCGGCGGAGCAGGTGCAGGCAGCGGTGGCACACGTGGCACTGGAGATCAACGCCCGGCTTGCGGATACGCATCCGCTGGTGCTGTCGGTGATGGGGGGCGCTGCGGTATTCACCGGGCAGTTGCTGACGCAACTGGAATTTCCGCTTGACTTCGATTATGTGCACGTCTCGCGTTATGGCGGCGGGCGACGGGGCGGCGAATTGCACTGGAAGGTCGAGCCGGGTGAAAACGTGGCGGGGCGGGTGGTGCTGGTAGTGGACGATATTCTGGACGAAGGCGAGACGATGGCCGCGATCAGGCGGCATGTGCTGGAACTGGGCGCTACGGGATTCTACAGTGCGGTATTCGCCGACAAGGTCACCGGCAGAAACAAGGCGGCAAGTGCCGATTTCGTGGGCATGCAACTGCCGGATCGCTTCGTGTTCGGTTTCGGCATGGACATTGAAGGGGCCTGGCGCAACCTGCCCGCAATTTATGCAGTGAGGAACGACTAGTGTACTCCTCCATATATTCCGACCCATTCAGCGAGTCGCTGGCGGGTCAGATGCAAGGCGTGTGTGCGCCGGAATGGCCGCCCCATTTCAAGCACGCACAACACGGCAGATGGCCCGCCAGCGGCTCGCCCGCAGGGAGCCTCCCACATGCGCCATGCCTGCGTTACGGCGCTTGCCAAGGGAACTGCGCACCGCGTCTTGGCCTGGCACTTGAGGGAGGCTCTGAATGGGCCGGAATATATGGAGGAGTACACTAAATGCTGGCTATCATAGGCGGAACCGGACTGACGCAACTGGCCAACCTGGAAATCGCGCAACGGCAGGTAATGCGCACGCCTTATGGCGAGCCGTCCGGCGCGCTGACCTTCGGTACCATCAGGCAGCATGAGGTGGTGTTTCTCGCGCGCCACGGTTACGGCCACACCATCCCTCCGCACAAGGTGAATTACCGCGCCAATATATGGGCGCTGCACGAGGCGGGCGTAAAACGGGTGATCTCCGTATCTTCGGTCGGTGGTATCAGTGAAGCGTTCATACCGGGCGTGGTGGTGGTGCCGGACCAGGTCATCGATTACACACATAGCCGCGATGCTACCTATTTCGATCGTAGCGAACGCCCCGTGGTACACATCGACTTTACCTTTCCCTATACCCCGGATCTGCGCAAACGCATCCTGAGCGCTGCAAACATGGCCAATATTTCATGCGTCGATGGCGGCGTGTATGCGGCAACCCAGGGGCCGCGCCTGGAAACGCTGGCGGAGATCGCCCGCATGGAGCGCGACGGTGCCAATATGGTGGGCATGACCGGAATGCCGGAAGCGGTGCTGGCCCGCGAGTTGGGGCTGGACTACGCCACCATTGCCGTGGTGGTGAACGATGCGGCAGGGCGCCGCAGCAGTCGTGAAGGTATCCATCTGGAATCGTTGCCCGAGGTGATTCCGCCCGCAATGGCCAAAGTAAGGGCGATTCTGGAGTGCGTGGTGACGAACGATGGTGACTGAAAATCCAGACTCCGGCCAATGAAGCGCGAAGTGTTGAGAATGGGCGACCCCCGTCTGCTGCAGAAAGCGCAGAAGCTGCAGGAATTCGCTACGCCGCGCCTGTTCGAGTTGATTGCCGACATGCGCGAGACCATGCAGGCACTGGAAGGGGCCGGGCTGGCGGCGCCGCAGATCGGGGTGAGTTTGCGCGTGGTGATTTTCGGGACGCATGTTAGCAGGCGCTACCCGGATGCCGAGGAGGTGCCGGATACCGTGCTGATCAATCCGGTCATTACCCCGCTGGACGAAAAGACCGAGGAAGACTGGGAGGGTTGCCTCAGCGTGCCCGGGATGCGCGGCAAGGTGCCGCGCTACCGGCACATCCGCTATCAGGGCTGCGACGAATACGGTGCGCAGATCGACCGCACGGTGAGTGGTTTTCATGCGCGCGTGGTGCAGCATGAATGTGACCACCTCGACGGCATACTCTATCCGATGCGGATGCGAGACTTCAGGAATTTCGGATTTACCGACGTGCTGTTTCCCAACCGTGCGCTGCAGGACGAATGATGAATACGACGGGTGATAATTTCCGCAAAATGAAACGCAAGTTGACGCTGGCATTGCTGGCGTTACTGGCGGTGATGGCCATCGGCACGCTGGGCTATCACGCGCTGGGTATCCCCAGGGCGTCCTGGCTGGACAGCTTCTACATGACGTTCGTCACTATTTCCACCATCGGCTACCATGAGGTGGTCGACGTCAGCCACTACCAGTACGGCAGGCTGTTCACGGTTTTCATCGGCATCACCGGAATCGGTGTGCTGGGCTATGTGCTTTCCACGGTGACTGCATTCATGCTGGAGAGCGATCTCAACGTTTCATGGCGGAGAAAGAAAATGCTGCAAACCATCTCGAAAATGAGCGGCCACTACATTGTATGCGGCGTTGGGCGAGTCGGCAGCAATGTGGCGCACGAACTGGCAATGACCGGGCATGCAAGCGTCATCATCGACAGCAGCCTGGACCATCTGGAAAGCTACCTCGAGCGCCATCCGGCGCAATCCTACCTGCATGCCGACGCGACCGACAACGACGTATTGCTGGCGGCTGGCATAGCGCGCGCGCGCGGCGTGTTCGCAGTGGCCAGCGACGACAGTATCAACCTGGTGATCAGCCTTAGCGCCAAGCAGCTTAATCCCGAGCTGCGCGTGGTGGCGCGCTGCCACGACCTGAAGAACGTGACCAAGACGCGCCGTGCCGGAGCGGATGAAATCGTGTCGCCGGACTTTACCGGCGGCCTGCGCATCGTTTCCGCCATGCTGCGGCCGCAGGTGGTGACCTTCCTCGATGAGATGCTGCGCACCGACAACAATCTGCGCATGGAAGAATTCACCATTCCCCCCGGATTCGACGGCAAGCTACTTGAGGTGTTGAACCTGAACAGCCGCAATTACGTGGTGCTGGCCATTCGCCATGACCGGAAATGGGTATTCAATCCGGAAGCCAGGTATCGGTTGCACGAGGGCGATGTGCTGATGGTAATGACCACCCCGGAAGGCCGCGACCGGCTGGAGCGACTGATGCAGGGCGTGGCATAGCCGGAGATTTATATGCCCGGAAGGAGGATGAATTCGTTTGAGTTCGTGCAAGCATGCCTAAGTTGAAACTGCACTGGCAGATACTCGTCGCGTTGTTGCTGGCGGTGATCGCCGGTTCGCTGGCGGGTACCGACGGCGGCGTGTTCGGCGTCAGTTTCCATGCGATGTTCGGTTTCATCGGCGCGTTGTTCCTGAATGCGCTGAAAATGCTGATCGTGCCGCTGGTGGTGTCGTCCATCATCGTTGGTATTGCCGGTATCGGTTCAGGCGGTGCTTTTGGCAGGCTGGGCCTGAAAACACTGCTGTATTACCTGACCACCACGACGTTTGCCGTGCTGGTCGGGTTGCTGATGGTCAACCTGCTGGCGCCGGGCATGGTGCATGGCGAGCCGGCGAGGCACCTGCTCGGCATGACCGGCAATGCCGCCGACATCGCCGCCAAAGTGGAGGGCAAGGGCAGTGCCGATCTGGTCGGTATCTTCCTGCGCATGGTGCCGCCCAACATCGTGGCCGCCGCGGCGCACGGCCAGATGCTGGGACTGATTTTCTTCAGCCTGCTGTTCGGTTTCTTCATGGCCAGGATCGAGGAGGATTACGCCGAGAGCCAGTACCGCTTCTGGCAGGGCACGTTCCAGGTGATGATGAAAATTACCGACTGGGTGATGAAGTTCGCGCCGATCGGCATATTCGGCTTGGTGGCCAAAGTGGTGGCCGAGACCGGTTATTCCGCCTTTGAGCCGCTGGCCTGGTTCTTCGTGTGCGTGCTGCTGGGCCTGGCCGTGCACTTTTTTGTGGTACTGCCAATGTTGCTGCTGCTGGTCGGACGCGTTAATCCGCTGGATCACTATCGTGCGATGGCGCCGGCGCTGCTGACCGCGTTTTCAACCAGCTCCTCTGCCGCCACGCTACCGCTGACCATGGAGTGCGTGGAAAAAAACGCCGGTGTTTCCAACCGTACCACCAGTTTCGTGCTGCCGTTGGGCGCGACGGTGAACATGGACGGCACCGCCTTGTATGAATGCGTGGCGGCGATGTTCCTGGCCCAGGCCTATGGCATTGAACTCGGTTTCGTGCAGCAATTCACCATCGTGCTGATGGCGCTGGTTACCTCCATCGGCGTCGCCGCGATTCCCTCGGCCAGCCTGGTCGCGATTGCCATTATCCTCGGCGCCATCGGCCTGCCGGTCGAGGCCATCGGCCTGATCCTCGCCGTTGATCGCGTGCTCGACATGTGCCGCACCTCGGTCAACGTGTTCAGCGATTCCTGCGGTGCGGTAATCATCGCGCGCCGCACCGGCGAAGATAACGTCCTCGGCAAGCCTGCATTGATGAACGTTTAGTGCTGCACGCATGGAGGGATGCATGAATATCGGGGCAGGACATGTATAATGAAAAACCGCGCTGACATTTAAAACTTCAGCGCATGACGCTGCATTTTGCGCAATGCGGCATTCGTGCACGGCGATCGCTTGCCGCTGCTTCAATATCAGGTTCGATCCTGACTGACAGAACTGCCCCGCACGGGGTGGTCATCAAATAAAACACCGGCCATTGTCCGGAATGGATAGTTGTGAATAACTGGATAACGATAGCCAGCTTTATATTTTTCCTGTTGATGTTTGCCGTCATCGGCGGCCTGTCGATGATGCGCCGCAAGACGACCACCGAGGATTACCTGGTTGCCGGGCGCAACATGCCGCCGTGGCTGGCAGGACTGTCGGCGGTGGCCACCAACAACAGTGGCTACATGTTTATCGGCATGATCGGCCTGACCTATACTACGGGGCTGTCGTCGGTCTGGCTGATGATAGGCTGGATACTGGGCGACTTCGCGGCTTCGCTGCTGATCATGAAAAAGGTGCGCATCGCCACCGAAGTTCACGACGTCCATTCCTTCGGCGGGTTGCTGGCGCAGTGGCACCATACCGACTACAACGTGCTGCGCCGGGTTGCCGGCATTCTGACCATACTCTTTCTCGGTGCCTATGCCGCAGCCCAGTTCACGGCCGGCAGCAAGGCGCTGCATGTGTTGTTCGGCTGGGACCTTTCGACCGGCGCCATCATTGGCGCGGCACTGGTGCTGCTCTACAGCTACAGCGGCGGTATCCGTGCCTCGATCTGGACCGATGCCGCACAATCGTTTGTGATGATCGCCTCGATGCTGATGTTGATGTATGTCGCCGCTGCGCATATCGGCACGCCGGCCCGCATCTGGGACGAGCTCGTCGGGGTTGCCCCCGGCTATATGGACTGGTTTCCTGGTACCTCATGGATCGGGGCAGTGCTCTTCGTTGCCGGCTGGATCTTCGCCGGCTTCGGCGTGGCCGGGCAGCCGCATATCGTGATCCGCTACATGACGCTGGACGATCCGGACAACATCAACCGTTTCCGCGCCTATTACTATTCGTGGTTCATCGCGTTCTATTCGGCCACCATCGTTGTCGGCCTGCTGGCACGTCTGCTGCTGCCGGCAACGGGGAGCTTCGATGCCGAACTGGCGCTGCCGACGATTTCGCAGCATCTGCTGCCCGGGGTGCTGGTCGGCCTGATGCTGGCCGGCCTGTTCGCGGCCACCATGTCCACCGCCGATTCGCTGATACTTTCCTGCTCCGCCTCGCTGACGCGCGACCTGCTGCCCGAGCACAAATCCGGCTACAAGGCCACCAAGCTGGCCACGGCCGGCGTAGTACTGGTTTCCCTGTTGTTGTCACTGTCCGGCAACAAGAGCGTGTTCGCGCTGGTGCTGATCGCCTGGGGATTGCTGGCAGCCGCTTTTGTGCCGCTGATGACCGTTTATGCGCTGGACAAGCAGCCCTCTGAAAAGGTTGCGCTGACGATGATGGGAGGAGGTGTCACTGCATTCCTGCTATGGCGTGAAATGGGGCTTTCCCATGTGGCTTATGAGGTGATGCCGGCCATCCTGGTCGGGCTGGCAATATTTTTCGTGCTGCCCAAACAGCAGAACGGGGAGACGGCAGGCGAGGGCGCTGCCGAGGCTGCAAAAAACCGCCCTTGAAGGGCGACGCTACTCAGTCCCTGGTAACAAGTATATTGACCTCATGGGATGATTTCCCACGAGACCCACCCGTGACCTCTGCAATTTGACATGAAACCTTACCGCCGCCATCCATGTAAGGTGCAATTTCTTCCGCAAGGTCGGGATGGAGGTAGCCGATTTGTACGCTGCGGGTGAAGAAGATCAACGCACGCGCCTTGATCCAGACGCCAACCGCATTTTCGTAATGTGGATTACCGGGTTCCCTTATAAGAGTGGCCGGCATGCCGGGTTTGCAAAACACCCGAATATAAGCCTGGCGAGGCGAGCCGTCCGGGTTCTTTGCGGTAACGCCGGCGACTTTAGAATGAATTGTTTCTGTTGTCATGAAAACATTCCCGGTTGCCGCTCGGGCGGCGGCACCTTCGCATCGTGCATTCCATCCAGATAGTATGCTGTTTCGGACTCATACCCTTAAAGCAGATAAGAAAAGGCACCCATGCGGATACCCTTTGTTATCTGGCGGAGAGGGCGGGATTCGAACCCGCGTTAGGGCATTACCCTAAACACGCTTTCCAGGCGTGCGACTTAAACCGCTCATCCACCTCTCCGTGGTGGTACTGCATATATTTTCAACGAAACACGCTTTGGCTACGGCCACTGCTTCGCAGCTTAACATTCGCCATGCTCATGTTAGCCTTCGCCGCAATGCGTCAGGTGCTGCGGCTTTGCCACATCGCCAGACGAATTGTCCAGGCGTGCGACTTAAACCGCTCATCCACCTCTCCGTGGTGGTACTGCATATATTTTCAACGAAACACGCTTTGGCTACGGCCACTGCTTCGCAGCTTAACATTCGCCATGCTCATGTTAGCCTTCGCCGCAATGCGTCAGGTGCTGCGGCTTTGCCACATCGCCAGACGAATTGTCCAGGCGTGCGACTTAAACCGCTCATCCACCTCTCCGAAGGGCGCGCAGGATAAACCAGAACGGGTTCTATCGCAACCCGGGACATTGTTCTTCCGCTGGCGTGGTGCGTCGAACTCTCTCGGTTTTGCTGGTTTTCAAGGTATGTCCGGATTGTCGTGCAGGGCAAATAATCTTTTGTCGTCCCGCGCAGTAGTGGCATACGATTTTTGCTGTTTCCAGCCCGAACGGATGCGGCAAAATTCAACTTGAGGTTGACGCTGTCGAGGCACGCTATTTTGTCAGGAAGGCTTTGAACTTGCATGGATTCATGAGTATGATGCCGAACATCTTCAACATGCAGAATGCGGTTGTTCCTGCTGCGGGCCAGGCAACAAACAGAATATAAAATAATGGCATCAGGCGATATCGACAATACAGTTCCAGACGACAGCGCTGCCGAGGTGCGCGAGTTGCAGCGTACGGTGGCGCAGTTGCGAGGCGAGATGGAGAAGATGCAGTTTGCGCGCGAATCAGCCGTGCGCGATGCGGAGCGGGAGGCTCAGCAGGAAATTGCGCAGTTGCATGCGGCGATTGCCGAATTGCGCAGCGAACTGGAGAGGGCGCACATACGGCGTGAGGAGGAAGTACAGCAGGCAGTGGCGGCCGGCCAGGATGAGGCGCTCCAGTTGAAAAAGACGGCAGAAAGCCTGCGCGACGTGCTGGAGCAGCAACGTATCGAGAATGAAGCCAGGGTGCAGGAGGCAATTACCGCGTCCGCCAACGAGATCGGGCAGCTTCGGGCAACTGCTGCCACCCTGCGCGAGCAACTCGAAATGGCCCGCTTCGACAAGGAAAATGCGCTGCGTGACCAGGATCTGCAGGCGAAAAGCGAAATGGCGCAGTTGCAGGGAACCATAACTGCCATGCGCGAGGAACTGGAGCAGTTGAAACCGGGGTAGAGGCAGCCTTCTTGAATCAATAAAGATATAAATCTTATGACGAAGCAGAGCAGCACGAACACCAAGCCATCATCTGTTGCCGCGGCACAAAAGCATCGTTTGCGCGAGGCCGAATTGTTGCTGGAAATTTCGCACAGGATTTCAACGATGGATACGCTCGACGGCGTGCTCAATGTGCTGGTCGAGATGACGACGGCGGAGTTGGGCGCCGAGCGCGGTTCGCTGTTTCTCAACGATCCGGAAACCAATGAGCTGTATTCGCGTGTGGCGCAAGGCAATTACCAGCGCGAGATCCGCATACTCAACAACAGTGGGGTGGCAGGTTTCGTGTTCACCTCCGGCGAGGGCATGATTATTCACGATGCCTATTCCGACCCGCACTTCAACCGCAGTGTGGACGAGCAGACCGGGTTTGTTACCCGCAATATCCTGTGTGTGCCGGTGAAGACCACCAAGGGTGAGATCATCGGTGTGGCGCAGGCGCTGAACAAGAAAAAAGGCCGGTTCACCCGCAACGACCTGGCACTGTTCGAGGCGATGACCCAGCAGGGCACCTGGGCGCTGCAAAGCGCGCAATTCATTGAACGGCTGGAGCATATCCGCAAGCAGGAACTGGAATTCGTCAACATCGTGTCGGAAATGACTTCCGACATCAAACTCGGCTCGCTGCTGCAGAAGGTGATGAGCGAGGCGACGCGCATGCTGAATGCCGAGCGTTCGACATTGTTCCTGCATGAGGAAAAAACCGATGAGTTGTGGTCGGAAGTAGGGCAGGGGCTGGAGTCCATGCAGATACGACTGCCCAGCAACGTCGGTATTGCCGGCGCGGTGTTCAAGTCCGGCAAAACCATCAATATCCCCTATGCTTATGCCGACATGCGTTTCAACCCGGCATTCGACAAGCAGACCGGCTATTTCACGCGTTCGATCCTGTGCGTGCCGGTAGTGAACAAGCACGGTAAGACCATAGGTGTAACCCAGGTTCTGAACAAGCACGGCGGGCCGTTCACCAACGAAGACGAAGCGCGGTTGCGCGCTTTTACCGCGCAGGTGTCCATTGCGCTGGAAAACGCCAAGCTGTTTGCCGATGTGCAGGCGATGAAAAACTACAACGAGGCCATGCTGGAGTCCATGTCCAACGGCGTCATTACGCTGGACGAGACCGGAAAGATCGCCACCTGCAACGCCGCCTGTGCGCGCATTCTCAAGATCGTGGCGAAGGATGTCCTGCATAGGCCTGCTGCCGAGTTCTTCACCGGCGACAATGCATGGGTGATGGACAAGCTGCAACAGGTGACGGATAGCGACGAGCAGCAGGCGATGATGGACGCTCCATTGCGGGCCGGCGAGGAAAAGCTTTCGGTCAATTTTACCGCCCAGCCACTGCTCAACATCGACCAGAAGCGTATCGGCTCGATGATCGTAATCGAAGACATCAGCAGCGAGAAGCGCCTGAAATCCACCATGTCACGCTACATGGATCCCGGCATTGCCGACCGTCTGGTGGCATCCGGTGCGGAACTGCTGGGCGGGCAGAACGTGGAAGCCACGGTTCTGTTCTCCGACATTCGCGGCTTTACCACACTTACCGAGCAGCTCGGCGCGCAGGGCACGGTGGCGCTGCTTAACGAGTATTTCACGCTGATGGTGGATTGTATCCAGCAGGAAGAAGGCATGCTGGACAAGTTTATCGGCGATGCAATCATGGCCGCGTTCGGTATTCCTGTCTCGCACGAGGATGATGCGGACCGCGCGGTGCGTGCATCCATAGCCATGATCAACACGCTCAACGAATGGAACCGCCAGCGCGTATCGGATGGCAAGCTGCCGGTCAACATCGGTATAGGCCTGAATACCGACTCGGTGGTGTCCGGCAACATCGGTTCGAACAAGCGCATGGATTTCACCATCATTGGCGATGGCGTGAACCTTGCCTCACGTCTGGAATCCGCCTGCAAGCAATATGGGGCGCGGATACTGGTGAGCGAATTTACCCTCAATAAGCTGAAAGGCACTTATCGCCAGCGCGAGATTGATCTGGTCGTGGTCAAGGGCAAGACCGAGCCGGTCAGTGTGCATGAAATACTTTCTTTCCACACCCCGGAAACCTTCCCCGGCATGGGCGAGGTGCTGGGCATGTTCAAGGATGGTCTGTCCGCCTACCGTGCCCGCAAATGGGATGCCGCGATCAAGGTGTTCCGCAAATGTCTGTCCATTAATCCCGACGACAAGCCCAGCCATATCTATATCGAGCGCGCCACCCATCTCAAGGACAATCCGCCTGCCGACGACTGGACGGGTATTTGGGTGATGGATTCCAAGTAGTCCGTTCCGGTTGCAACTCCCGGTCTGCCAGGGCCTGTTCAGGAGAAATGATTTTTCCAGTTGCGCAGCGCACTGAATACCGCGAGTTCGCCGGTTTCCGTGGCGCCGCCGAATTGTTGTGCGGCGCGGATGACTTCCGGCTCGGCACATCTCAGGAAGGGATTGGTGGCTTTTTCCAGTGCGATGGTGGAAGGCAGAGTAGGCCGGTTTGCGGCGCGCAGCGCGCGGGTATCGGCTTCGCGTTGTTTGAGGCGCGCATTTCCCGGTTCGCAGGCCAGTGCAAAGTGGATGTTGGCTTGGGTATATTCGTGTGCGCAATAGACCGGTGTGTCGTCCGGCAATTCTGCGAGCCGTCGCAGGGAATTGAACAACTCCTCCATACTGCCCTCGAACAGTCGACCGCATCCGCATCCGAACAGGGTGTCGCCGCAGAACACGCCGCCCGGACTGCCGGGAAGCAAATAACCGATGTGGCCGCGGGTGTGGCCGCGGATGTCGATTACGCCGAGTTTGAGGCCCAGCTCGGGCAGACTGACCGTGTCACCTGCGGTTAGCGGGTGGGTGATGCCGGCAATGTGTTCTTCGCGTGGTCCATACACCGGTACGTTGTATACTTTGCGCAATTCGGCGATTCCCCCCACATGATCGCCATGATGGTGGGTACACAGGATGGCGCCGAGACTGAGCCCGTGCCGTTCGAGGTAGTCGTGTACCGGACCGGCTTCACCCGGGTCGACCACTGCGGCGTGGCGTCCGTCGTGCAGCAGCCAGATGTAGTTGTCCGCGAATGCGGGGATGGGAATAATGTCGAGCATGGGGCCAATTTGAGTGAAAGTGCACAGCATGTCAACGAATAGTTTGGCCGATTGGCTGGAAGGTTCGCACGGTAAATACCTGCTGGAGCGCGAACAGGATTTCATCGATCACAGCGTGGCGGATATTTTCGGCTACAACGCGCTGCAGATCGGTCTGCCGCAGCATGACCTGCTGCGCGCCAGCCGCATTCCACTGCATGTGACGGCGGGGAAAGAGCCGGCCGCGCAAATCAGGATCGACGCGGAGGAGCTGCCGTTCGAGACCGGCAGTATCGACCTGGTGCTATTGCCGCACGTACTGGAATTTGACCTGCACCCGCACCAGATCCTGCGCGAAGTCGAGCGCATCATGATGCCGGAGGGGCATGTGATCATTACCGGTTTCAACCCGCGCAGCCTGTGGGGGATGCGGCGTGTATTGAGTTCGAAAATGGAGTATCCCTGGTGCGGCAGTTTTATTGCGTTGCCGCGCATCAAGGACTGGCTGGCGCTGCTGGGGCTGGAAGTGGTGGCCGGCCGTTTCGCCTGTTATGCACCGCCGCTGACCAACCCGGCATGGCTCAGGCGCATGCGCTTCATGGAACCGGCGGGCGACCGCTGGTGGGCGGTATGCGGCGGGGTGTATTTTCTGCAGGCGATCAAGCGCGTGCCCGGCATGCGCTTGATGAAGCCGCAATGGAACGAAAGCCTGGTGGATAAATTGCTGCCGGTGCGACGGCCCAGGCCGAAACTCAACCGCGAACTGTCGCAGCGCAGTAGCGTGACCTGTGATGATTAAGGAAGTGCAGTCGATGACTGAAGAAGTAGTGGAAATATTCACCGATGGTGCCTGCAAGGGAAATCCCGGCATTGGCGGCTGGGGCGCGCTGCTGCAATACAACGGCAAGGAGCGCGAACTGTGCGGCGGCGAAGCGGCAACCACCAATAACCGCATGGAACTGATGGCGGCAATCCAGGCGCTGGCAACGTTGAAGCGGCCGTGCCGGGTGATCCTGCACACCGATTCGAAATACGTGCAGCAGGGTATTAGCGAATGGGTACACAACTGGAAAAAGCGCGGCTGGAAGACTGCTGACAAGAAGCCGGTGAAGAACGAGGACCTGTGGCGGCAACTGGACGAGCTTGCGGGCAAACACCACGTGCAATGGGTGTGGATTAAGGGTCATGCCGGCCATGACGGCAACGAGCGTGCCGATCAACTGGCGAACCGGGGGGTAGAACAATTGCAAAGCGAAGGAGCGGCATGAGACAGATCGTACTGGACACTGAAACAACCGGCCTTGACCCGAAGCAGGGGCACCGCATCATCGAGGTGGCGGCGATCGAGTTGAACGGGCGCAAGGTTTCCGAGCGGCATTTCCACCGTTACCTCAATCCCGAGCGCGAGGTCGAAGCCGGGGCGGCCGAGGTGCATGGGCTGACGCTGGAACGCCTGCTGGACGAGCCGAAATTCGCCGAAATCGCACAGGGCCTGCTCGAGTTCATCGGGGGCGCCGAACTGATTATCCACAACGCTCCGTTCGATGTCGGCTTTCTCAACAAGGAGCTGGAATTGATTGGCCTGCCGCCACTGGCGGAACATTGCCCCAGCGTGATCGATACCCTGAAGCTGGCCAGGGAATTGCACCCGGGCAAGAAAAACAATCTCAATGCCTTGTGCGACCGCTACCAGATCGACAATTCGCAGCGCACCCTGCACGGTGCGCTGCTCGACACCGAACTGCTGGCCGAGGTCTATTTGGCGATGACGCGCGGCCAGGACAGCCTGCTCGGTGAAGAAAGCGATGAGTTGGATAATCAGACAGCCCTGTTTGCAGCCAACATGCCGCGTCCGGTGCTGCGCGTACTGCAGGCAAATCCGGAAGAACTGGCGGCGCACGAGCAGCAGCTTGCGGACATCGATAAGGCAAGCAAGGGCGCATGTCTGTGGCGCGCACTGGATGCGTAAACCTGACATTCATGTGCTGCGCGGTGTCGGGACAGGCTGGATACCGGGAGGCAAGTAGTTGAACAGGTCGTGGTTCAGGCGTCTTGCCTTATGGCTGGGTGCGGGCATTCTGGTTTATGTCGCGGTGTGCGCTTATTTCTGGGCTACCCAGCGGCAGCACATTTTCCATCCGCGATCCGAATTGCAGACCGATCCCGCGCGCGACGGCATGCCATACGAAGTGGTGCATATTCCAGTGGGCAGCGGAACGGGGAAGGGCGTGCTGTATGGATGGTGGATACCCTCGGGCAAACCGGATGCGCCGACCATTTACTACCTGCATGGCAATTTCCGCAATGTCAGCAACGACCTGATCCAGGCACGCCTGCTGTACGAATGGGGCTACAACCAGTTGCTGATCGATTATCGCGGCTTCGGCCAAAGCAGCGGCGGGCCGGCAAGCGAAGCCAAGACCTATGAAGATGCCGAGGCGGGCTGGAATTACCTGACCCGGGAGCGCGGCGCATTGCCCCGGCGCACTTTCATCTATGGCCATTCGCTGGGCGGGGCAATCGCCATCGAACTGGCATTGCATCACCCGGATGCGGCGGGATTGATCCTGGAGTCGACCTTTACCTCGATGCAGGCGATGGGCAGGCTGGATTATCCTTTCCTGCCGGTGCATCTGCTGCTCAACCAGTATTTCGATTCCATAGCCAAAATAGGGAAAGTCAAAATGCCGGTGCTGCTGTTGCACGGTACCTGGGACAAGACCATACCTTACCGCATGAGCCAGCAGTTGTATGCGGCGGCACCGCAACCCAGGACATTGCTGCTGATCAAGGGCGGCGAACACAACAACAGTTGCCGCGTGGCTTCGGTGGAATGCCATGCCACCATCGACGCTTTCGTGCGGAAATACGCGCACTGATGGCCGACAACTTCGATGTGCTGATCGTCGGTGCCGGCGCCGCAGGCATGATGTGCGCGCTGACCGCCGCGCAGCGCGGGCGCCGCGTACTGCTGCTCGAACACTATGGCAAGCTGGCCGAGAAGATCCGCATCTCCGGCGGCGGCCGCTGCAACTTCACCAACATCAATGCTGGGCCGGAAAACTACCTGTCGAGCAACCCGCACTTCTGCCGTTCCGCGCTGGCGCGCTATACGCCGCAGCATTTCATCGGACTACTGGAGCGGCACGGCATCGGCTACCATGAAAAGAAGCTTGGGCAGTTGTTCTGCGATGCAGGGTCGGAAGCGATCATTGCCGTGCTGAAGGGCGAGTGCGATGACGCCGGCGTGCGCTGGTGTCAGCCGTGCGAGGTGCAGGAAATCGGACGCAGCGATGCGTTTTACATTACCACCAGCCGCGGCAGCTTCCGCGCCGAATCGCTGGTGGTCGCCAGCGGTGGGTTGTCCATTCCCAAGATCGGTGCCACGCCGTTCGGCTACAAGATCGCGCAACAATTCGGCATTCCGGTGACCAGGCTCAAGCCGGGGCTGGTGCCGCTGAGTTTCCACCCGGAGGCGTGGCAACCCTATGCGGAACTGGCCGGCATTTCACTCGATGCCGTGGTGAGCTATGGCAAGCAGAGTTTCCGGGAGAACCTGCTGTTTACCCATCGCGGGCTGAGTGGTCCGGCCATCCTGCAGATTTCCTCGTATTGGGAACATGGCGGACCGCTGTCCATCAACCTGATGCCGGAGCAGGATGCGGCGCGATTGTTCGCCGGGGAGCGGGGCAGCCGTGTTCTGCTCGATAATTTTCTGGCACAACACTGGCCCAGACGTTTCGCCGAAGTATGGTGTGCACAATTCACCGAGAACAAGCCGCTCAATCAGTACAACGACAAGCAACTGGCACAACTTGCCGGGAGAATCAGTGACTGGCAGATCACGCCAACCGGCACGCTGGGCTATGCCAGGGCCGAGGTTACCTGTGGCGGCGTGGACACCCATGCGCTTTCTTCGAGGACCATGGAATGCAACTCAGTGCCCGGCCTGTATTTCATCGGCGAGGTGGTGGATGTCACCGGACAGTTGGGAGGCTATAACTTCCAGTGGGCCTGGGCATCTGCCCATGCGGCAGGCGAAGCAGCCTGATGCGGTAGTTTGCGGCAACAGGGGTGGTGTATAGTACATCGCTACCCTTGCATATACCGAACTGCATGGCCGTTGAAACCGAACTCAAGCTGAGCATTACACCCGGGCATCTGGAAACGCTGAAGCGCCATCCATTGCTCAGGAAACTTGCCGCCGGCCGTCCCACTACCCGCAAGCTGTACAGCATCTATTTTGATACGCCGGACCTGGCGCTGCATGGCCATGCCATGGCGCTGCGGCTGCGTCGCTCCGGCCAGCGCTGGCTACAGACGCTGAAGGGAGGGGGAGGGGTGCAGGCCGGACTGCATCAGCGCAACGAGTGGGAAATGCGGGTATCCGGCGAGGCGCTGGACCTGAATGCGCTCGAAGCCGGCGGCGGCAAACTGCCGCGCGGCACCCGCGAGCAATTGCAACCGGTATTCGTCACCGACTTTTCCCGCAATATGCGCCTGTTGAATTTCGAAGGTGCCGAAATCGAATTGTGTCTGGATAGCGGTGAGATTGTCGCAGGCAAGAAGAAGCATCCGATTTCCGAAGTCGAGCTTGAACTCAAGTCCGGCAAGCCGGGAAAACTTTTCAAGCTGGCGCTGGCACTGCTCGACAGCGTGCCCCTGTCAGTCGAGCATACCAGCAAGGCCGAGTACGGTTACCGGCTGCATAGCGGCGGCTCGCTGCGAGTGGTCAAGGCAAGCTTTCCGCAGCTTGTGCCATCGCAGAGCATTGCTTCCGCCCTGCAGAGCATGATTGCCTCCTGCCTGTTGCACGTGCAGGCCAATGTGCCGGGAGCTATCCGCAAGCTCGACGAGGAATATCTGCACCAGGTGCGGGTCGGATTGCGCCGGTTGCGCGTAATGCTGGGGATGGCCGAAGCCATCCATACCGACGCAGAATTGCACCGGCTGCACGAAGAGGTGGCCGAAATGTGTATCGAGTTCGGCCATATGCGCGAATGGGATGTGTTCATTACCCAGACCCTGGCGCCGATGTGCGAACGACTGCCGCAGCATGCCGGGTTGCGCAAGGTAATGGCGGCCGGTGAGAGACAGCGCGCGCGCCACCATGTCGAGGTGGTGCGCAGGCTGCAGGCGCCGGACTACCAGCGCCTGTTGCTTCGTTTTGGCGCCTGGATGCATGGCGCCTACTGGAACAGGCTGCCGGTTGGGAGGGGACAGGAATTGCGCGATTTTGCCCAGGCCATGCTGGATAAGCGCAGCAGCCAGGTCAGGCGGCGCGGCAAGCATGTTGCCTCCGCCGATACCGCCCGCCTGCACCAGTTGCGCATTGCCTGCAAGAAGCTGCGTTACAGCGCCGAGATGTTCGGCCCGCTTTTCCCTGAAGGCAGGCATAAGCGTTATGTGGCTGCTCTGTCGGGCTTGCAGGATATCCTTGGCATCCTGAACGATCTGACCGTAGCCGAACGTTTGCTGGCCGAGATGCAGGGCTCGGTGCCGCACGATGCGCTCGACCTGGTCCGGGGCTGGATGGAGCATGAGCGCGCGGCGCAGAAGGCCGAACTGGGCAAGGCGTGGAAGCGGTTTTCCGGGCGAAAAATATTCTGGATTCGAGCCGCCTGAAAACTACTTGATTTCGGCTGCAGTTCGGATATGATGCGCGCCGCGAATTGTCGCGTATTTGGAGGGAACCTCTGATTAAGTCCCGTATTGTCCGGGGTGGACTTAGCCAGAGGTTCCTTGAGCGTGAACGGTATGGACACTGCTGTGCCTGCCCCTGAATCAAACCCCTGCCTTTCCTGCGGGATCTGTTGTACCCATTTCCGGATTTCCTTCTATCACGGCGAGATCGATGATATGCCGTCCGGATTCGTTCCGTCCGACATGGCCGAGCAGCTCACGCCGTTCCGGGCCTGCATGAAAGGCACCAACCAGATCGAGCGCCGCTGCATCGCGCTGGCCGGGACGCCTGGAATCCGGACCTTCTGCACCATTTATGAATATCGTCCCTCGCCATGCCGCGAATTCGAGGTGTGGGACGCGGCTGGCGTACCCAACGAGCGCTGCCAGCAATTGCGTGGTGCCCATGGTTTGTCGCTGTTGCCAATGCGGACATCCATTGCGATGGCAGAGCCCATTGTTGTTCCCGATCCCATGCTTCCAGCGGCACATTTGCCTGCGCGCATCGAACTGGATGGCCCTGCCGTGCAGGGTGGATAAAGCTTGACAAATTTACTGGGATATGTATCATGAAAACACGGTTTGTGGATATACAACGCAAGCTGTATTTACAGTGAAATACTGAGTCAATTAGCAGGAGGGCGTTACCATGGATACGCAAACTCAAGGACACGGCTGGAAAGATATACCGGCCGAAGACAAGCATTTCTTCTACGAAATGGGCGTGAGTACCATTGCGGCAGCGGCACTCGTTATGCTTTTATGATGAAGTAACCATGCCTGAGCAGGCATGGATGGTTCATTAATCAAAGGGCGGCCTGGCCGCCCTTTGTCATTCCAGTTATCCCAGCATCGCTTTCAGTCGGGCAAGTTTGTCCATGCCTTCTTCCTTGCTCACCGCGGGTGCGGCGCCGCCAGCCTTGACGCCCGAAAACGTTAGTTCTTCCTGTGGCAATTCGGCGATAAAACGGCTGGGTTCACAGGCTGCCCATTCCTTGCCGCGGCGGCGCTTGCCGCAATAGCTGATCTGCAGCGAGCGTTGTGCGCGGGTAATGCCGACATACATCAGGCGGCGCTCTTCCTCGACCTGTTCCGGCGCCTCGCTACGCTCGTGCGGCAGCATGCCTTCTTCGATGCCGACCAGAAATACGTGGCCGAATTCCAGGCCCTTGGCGGCATGCAGCGTGGATAGCGTGACCGCATCCACTTCCTGTTCGCGCGATTCGAGAATATTGAGCAGGGCGATGGTCTGGGTCATCGCGATCAGATTCTTTTCGTCGGCCTCTGCCTTGCGGTTGAGCCAACCGGTGAAGTCCTGCACATTTTTCCAGCGGGTTTCGGCCTGGCGTGGCTCCAGGCTGTCGAACAGCCAGCCTTCGTAATCGATGGCAGTCAGCAGGTCGTTCATTACTTCCGGTGCCGGCTCCTTTTCGGCACGCGCCTGCATGCGGTTGACGAAGTGACAGAAGGTGAGCAGGTCTTCGTACTGGCGCGGATTGAGTTGCTCGACCAGGGCGGGTTCGAATGCGGCCTCGAACAGACTGACATGGCGTGCGGCAGCATGGACAGCCAGCTTTTCCAGTGTGCCGTTGCCGACGCCGCGCTTCGGTGTGGTAATGGCGCGGATGAAGGCGGGATCGTCGTCGGGGTTGGCCAGCAGGCGCAGGTAGGCGACGATATCCTTGATCTCGGCGCGGTCGAAGAATGAGGTGCCGCCGCTGACGGTATAGGGAATGTTCTGCGCACGCAGTTGTTCCTCGAATACGCGCGACAGATGGTTGCTGCGGTAGAGGATGGCGTAGTCGGAATAACGAGTACGATGCTCGAACTTGTGTGCAGACAGGCGCAGCACCACCGATTCCGCCTCGTTTTCCTCATCGCCGGCCGCCAGCACGCGCACCGGCTCTCCCGGGCCGTGCTCGCTCCACAGCTTTTTCTCGAACAGCTTGCTGTTGTTGCTGATCAGGTGGTTTGCGCTTTGCAGGATGCGCTGGGAGGAGCGGTAGTTCTGCTCCAGCTTGATCACGCGCAACCGGGAATAATCGTTCTGCAGGTTCTGCAGGTTGGCGCTGCTTGCCCCGCGCCAGGCATAGATCGCCTGGTCGTCATCGCCCACCGCGGTGAGGGCAGCACGATCCCCGGCCAGCAGCTTCATCATCCGGTACTGGCAATCGTTGGTGTCCTGATATTCGTCGACCAGCAGGTAGAGAAAGCGCCGCTGCCAGCGTTGCAGGGTTTCCGGGTGGGACTGGAACAGTTCCACCGGCAGCCGGATCAGGTCGTCAAAATCCACGGCCTGGTAGGCGTGCAGGGTTTCCTGGTAGCGCGAGTAGAGCAGGGCCAGGCGCTGGTCGCCTTCGGTCTCGGCCTGGTTCTGCGCCTGTGCCGGGGTGAGGAAGGCGGATTTCCAGTTCGAAATCACGCTTTGCGCAATGCGGATGTCCTGCTTGTCGGGTGCGCCCAGCAGCTCGCCGATGATCTTCGCGGTGTCAGTGCTGTCGAAAATCGAAAACTGTTTTTTATAACCGATCTGTGGCGCTTCCTCGCGCAATATCTGCATGCCCAGCGCGTGGAAGGTGCAGATGGTGATGCCCCTGGCATTCTTTCCGTTCAGCAGCTTGCCGACACGCTCGCGCATCTCGTTGGCGGCCTTGTTGGTGAAGGTGATGGCAGCGATGCTGCGCGGCGCATAGCCGCATTCCTCGATCAGGTAAGCCAGCTTGTGGGTAATGACGCGGGTCTTGCCGCTGCCGGCGCCGGCCAGTACCAGCAATGGGCCATCCAGGTATTTGGCGGCTTCGCGTTGGGCGGGATTGAGTTTGCCTAACATCAACAACTACAACTCGGCATAGCGTTCCAGAGCCACCGCGTCGAGCACTTCTATCTGTTCCCGTCCCAGCCGTACCCAGCCCTGCTCGGCGAAGTTTTTCAGCAGGCGGCTGACGATTTCGCGCACGCTGCCCAGTTCATCAGCCAGGGCCTGGTGGGTAGCGTGGACCGGACTGGGTTTACCCGCCAGCAATGCCGCCAGTCGCTGATCCAGTTTCTGGAAGGCGACGGCGGAGACCAGTTGCATCAGGTCGGTGAGCCGTTCTGAAAACAGCCCGAATATGTAGTCGCGAAACGGTTCGTATGCGGAAATCAGCATCCTGAATGCTACGGGCGACAATGCCACCATTTCCACATCCTGCTCCACCACGCCGCGCGCCTGGTAGCGCGTATGTCCCAGCAGGCAGGAGCTGGTGAGGATGCAACTCTCGCCGGGGCCAACCCGGTACAGTTGCAATTCACGACCGCTGGTCGCCGTCTTGATGACGCGGATGCTGCCCGAGAGCAGCAGCGGGAATCCCTGGCAGGCCTGGTCTTCGTCGAACACTACACTGCCGGCCGGCAGGTGCATGACGGCGGCAGTGTTCAGCAGGTCGCTCAATTGCGAGGCGGACAACTCAGCCAGCATTGGGTAGCGTTGCAGCAGTTGATTTTGTGTGTCGCTATCAATCATGACGGCTGGTTCAATGGGTTAAAAAGGCAGTTAGCCACGGATCAGCACGGATGAAACACGGATTTTTTGCATGAATGAGTTGGCACTTTTCGTTCTGGGGATTTTATCCGTGTCAATCCGTGGCTAAGTCTTCATCTCAGCTTTCCGGACGCATGTGCGGGAACAGTATCACGTCACGTATGCTCGGGCTGTCGGTCAGCAGCATCACCAGCCGGTCGATGCCGATGCCTTCGCCGGCGGTCGGCGGCAGGCCGTGTTCCAGTGCGCGGATGTAGTCGGCATCCTTGAACATCGCTTCCTCGTCGCCGGCTTCCTTGGCGGCGACCTGTGCATCGAAGCGTGCCTCCTGGTCTTCCGGGTCGTTTAGCTCGGAGAAGCCGTTGGCGATTTCGCGGCCGACGATGAAAAGCTCGAAGCGTTCGGTAATGCCGGGACGGCTGTCGCTGGCGCGGGCCAGCGGCGACACTTCAACCGGGTAATCGACGATGAAGGTCGGCTCGAACAGCTGGTGCTCGGACAGTTCTTCGAACAGCGACAGTTGCAGTCCGCCGACACCGTCTTCCGGCTTGTACTTGGCCTTCAGGTCCTGCAGTTCACTGACCAGGAAGTCACGGTCGTTCAATTGTGCGTCGGTAAATTGCGGGTGGTATTTCTGGATGGCCTGGGTGATGGTCAGGCGATGGAACGGCTTGCCCAGATCCAGCTCCTTGCCCTGATAGGAAACGATCGTGGTACCCAGCACCTTGAGCACAACTTCGCGAAACAGGCTCTCGGTGAAATCCATCAGGTAACGGTAGTCGCGATAGGCCTCGTAGAACTCGATCATGGTGAACTCGGGATTGTGCCGCGTGGATAATCCTTCATTGCGGAAATTGCGGTTGATCTCGAACACCTTTTCAAAGCCGCCCACCACCAGCCGCTTCAGGTACAGCTCGGGTGCAA
>CAZMSI010000005.1:0-24992 GCA_964568895.1 uncultured Sideroxydans sp.
AAATGTGCACCGACAGCAAGGAGTTGGGATATGACATGCTGTGGCAAGGTGTGCCCGAGTAAGGCTTGAGTGCTGTGCGGTGGCAGTTGTTTGCACGATAATCGGATATTCGATCAATTCAGAGAAATCGCCCCAGCGTCCGAATCGAAAGTCATTCCTGCCGCCACCTCCCTGTTTCCGCAGCTTTCATTACCGTGCATTCCACTTCCACGCTGGCCTCACCATCGCCCAGCCATAGCTGGCCGTCCTGTATCGTGCATTGCAGGTTCATGTTGCGTTGAGCCAGTTTGGCCAGCGCCTGCGTGCTGGCCGGTGGCAGGTTGATGATGGTGAGATTTTTCTGGCGCTCGAACTGTGCGCTGTTCTGTGCGAGCCACATGTCGGTGGCGCGGCCGCCGTAACTGTATACCACCACCTGGCTGGCGCGGTTACAGGCTTTGCGAATCAACTTTTCGTCGGGGATACCGACGTCTATCCATAGCTTGATGGCACCGGTTAGATCCTTTTGCCACAAGTCCGCTGCGTCATCGTCGGTCATGCCCTGGCCGAATTCCAGGTATTCGTGTGCGTGCAGCGCGAATGCCAGTAAGCGCACCATCATGCGCTCGTCGGTTTCGGAGGGATGGCGTGCCAGGGTGAGTGCGTGGTCCTGGTAGTAGTGGCGTTCCATATCCGCGATCTGCAGATTGGCCTTGAAGATGGTTGCCTTGATTGCCATGCGTTTTCCGGGTGTCGGTTGTTGTGGTGTGTTGTTAAGTATCGGTGCGGCATGATTCGTCATGGCGACAGGCTTAGTGTAGCGGGTTCTGTGCGCTAGTATGGCCGGAATAAACGGGCATGAATATCCGATGCTTTTACTGTGGTACTATATTGCGTATTAGTACTTTAAGTTTATTCCATAACCACATGAATACACTGGAACAGTTAAATTTCAATAATACGTTTGCGCGCTTGCCGGAATACTTTCACACCCGTCTTGGCCCCACGCCTTTGCCTGAACCTTATCTGGTGAGCTTCAATGCCGATGCGGCGAGGTTGCTCGATCTGTCGGCGGAGCAGGCGCAGCGTGCGGACTTTGCCGAGTATTTCGTCGGCAATCGTCTGCTGCCGGGAAGCGAACCGCTGGCGATGTTATATGCCGGTCATCAATTCGGTTTTTACGTGCCGCAACTGGGCGATGGGCGCGCGATCCTGTTGGGCGAGGTGAAGAACCGTTCTGGCGAATCGTGGGATGTGCAACTCAAGGGAGCCGGGCAGACGCCTTATTCGCGAAACGCCGATGGCCGAGCGGTGCTGCGCTCCAGCATCCGCGAATATCTGTGTTCGGAGGCGATGCACGGCCTGGGCGTGCCCAGCACGCGGGCATTGTGCATCGTCGGCAGCGATGAGGAGGTGTATCGCGAAAGCATCGAGACGGCAGCGGTGGTGACGCGCATGGCGCCTTCGCATGTGCGCTTCGGTTCGTTCCAGGTGTTCTACTATCGCAAGCAGCACGAGCACCTTGCCACGCTGGCGGATTACGTCATCGTCAAACATTTTCCGCATTTGCAGGGGCTGGAGGATCGCCATGCGCACTTTTTCCAGGAGGTGCTCACCCGCACCGCGCACTTGATGGCGCACTGGCAGGCAGTGGGATTTGCACATGGTGTGATGAACACCGACAACATGTCGATACTGGGGCTGACCTTTGACTATGGTCCATTCGGCTTCATGGAAAGCTACGATCCCGGGTTTGTCTGCAACCATTCCGATCACGAGGGGCGCTATGCCTTCGACCAGCAGCCGAATATCGGCTTGTGGAATGTCGCGGCGCTGGCACAGGCGCTCACGCCGTTGATCGCGGAGCAGGAGTTGAACGAAATGCTGAATACTTACCACGGCATCTATCGGGCGCACTTTACCGCATTGATGCGGCAGAAGCTGGGCCTGGTGCAAGCGCAGGAGGATGACCTGGAGTTGATCAGGTCACTGTTCGGGATGATGCGGGAAAGCAGGCTTGATTACAGCAACCTGTTTCGCAGCTTGGGCGAATTCAGGACAGGGCCGGAGGAACAGAACGCAGTGCTGCGCGACCAGTTCGTCGATCGCGATGCCTTCGATGCCTGGGCAGCCCGCTACCGTATGCGCCTGCTCGGCGAGGGCAGCGGGGATGCGGAGCGCAAAGTGCGCATGGACCAGGTCAATCCCGTATACGTGTTGCGTAATCATCTGGCGCAAGCTGCCATCGAAAAAGCACAGCAGCGCGATTATTCCGAGGTGGATCGCCTGTTGCAGTTATTGCGCGATCCGTTCGAGGAGCGGCCGGGCATGGACAGCTATGCCATGCCGGCGCCGGAAGGTACGCCGCATATTGCGGTGAGTTGCTCGTCCTGAATTGGATCCTGACCCATGATACAACTCGACCAATCATTGCAGGCCTGGGGCTCACTGGAGTTCGAGACCGTCCTCAAGCGGGAGCTTGCGCAACAGGCCAGCGAACTGCCCCTGCAGCAGGGGCTGGCGACCGGCAATTATGTGCTCGATGCGCCGGTGACCGTGGTGATCAATAGCGTTGTCGATACCGGAGGTACGATCCGGGTGATGGCCGGAGTTTTCTATCAGGGGGTAATCGGTGGCTGCAGTTGCGCGGACGATCCCACCCCCATCAGTGAAATCAACGAATACTGCGAAGTCCTGCTGGATATTGACAAGGGCTCCGCAGAAACTGCGGCGACCCTGGTATCGGAATAGCGGTCAGTTTTCCCAGGGAAAGCGCGGCAGCTCGTCGAGCGCGCGGGTCAGCCCCTGGCTCCATGCCTCGGAAAGCTGTTGCGCGAACGGGTCGTTTTCGGTCAGCGTCATGCGCTGGCCGAACCCGAGGCTGTCTTTTTCGTAGATCAGCAGGTCGATCGGCGGGCCGACGGTCAGGTTACTGCGGGTGGTGGAGTTCATCGAGACCAGCGCGCAGCGTGCGGCGGCAGGCAGCGAAGTATTGCGCTTGATGATGCGGTCGAGGATGGGCTTGCCGTATTTGGTCTCGCCGATCTGCAGGAACGGGTGTTCGTCGGATTCGTGGATGTAGTTGCCCTGCGAATAGATCAGCATGGTCTCCGGGCGATTCATTCCGATCTGTCCGCCGAGAATGAAAGTGGCCTCGAAGCTGGTGCTGGAGCTGTCGCGGTCGGATTGTTGCTTCTGCACGCCGGAGCTGATGTTGGCGATGTAGTCGGAGGCGGCCAGCATGGTAGGCACGTTGTGCAGGTTTATCGGTGCGTTGTTTTCGATGTCGTTCCACAGCCACTTGATCACGGTCTGGGTGGTGCCCAGGTTGCCGGCGGAAAGCATTACCAGGGTGCGTTCGCCCGGCCAGATGAAGGTGTGCATCTTGGAGTAAATCGAGACGTTGTCGAATCCGGCGTTGGTGCGCGAATCGGAGCAAAATACCAGCCCCTGGTCGGTATTGATGGCTACGCAATAAGTCATATCAAGTCGGTCGGTTACGCAGGCGCAATATTATTGGTTGTGGCGGCGAACATTATCATGCGTGCTATTGCTCGGCAAATTCAATTTCGGCCTGGTCAGAGGCGGGTGGCGGCATGCCATTGTCGTAGGCATGGAAATAGCGCTGGGTCAGGGCGTCGTTGATCCTGCCGAGTTCGGTCTGCAGCCAGTCCATGTATTCATGCAGGGCGGGGGCATCGAGCCGTTCCGCATGGCCCTGTGTAATGCGGTGCGATAGTTCGGTGACGCTCATCTGCAGTTGCTGCGACTGGGGCATCAGCCTGAGACAGGATTCCATTTCTCCCAGGCAGTGCACGACGCTGCGCGGCAGACGGTCGTCGCACAACAGGAAATTCACTACGTCGTTGCGGCGCACGTGCATGTTCACCAGGCGCCGGTAATTCTGGTAGGCCGACAGTGAATTCAGCGTGCTCATCCAGATGCGTTCCATCAGTGTTTCGTGCAGCACGCCGTCCTGCGGGAAGCGCACTGCCGAGCCGATGTCGAGGATGCGGGTGGTCATGTCGGCGCGCTCGATGTTGCGCCCCAGCTTGACCAGCTGGTAGGCGAGATCGTGCCCCATGGTGCCGGAGATCAGGCCGACGATGGCATGGCGCTGCTCGATGATGTTGTCCAGCACCATGTAACGGTTGCGCCGGCTGCGGCAGGCGATGGTGGCGTTTTCCTTGATGTAGAGGTACATGCCGTTGGTGCGCTCCCATATCTCGGCGGGCAGGATTTCGCGCAGCGTACGGGTGTTCTCGCGGGCATACTGCACGCAGGACAGGATCGAGCCGGGATTGCGCGCATCCTCGATCAGGAAGCGCATGATCGCCTCTTCATCGGCCTGCGAATAATGCTGGTGAAACAGGTCGTCCAGACCGACGATTTCGAGCAGGTTGGTCCAGCCGAACGAGGCGCCGAGCGGCAGGTCGAGCAGCACATGGGTGGTGCTGTTGATCAGGCGCGCGGTGTTTTCGGCGCGCTCCAGGTTGCGCGCCATCCAGTAGAGTTTTTCTGCGGCTCGAGCCAACATCAGGAATCCTCCTCTTGGACGATCCAGGTGTCCTTGCTGCCACCGCCCTGCGAGGAATTGACCACCAGCGAGCCCTTGTTCAACGCTACCCGGGTGAGGCCGCCGGTGGTGGCGTACAGCCGGTCGGACTGCAGCACGAAGGGGCGCAGGTCGAGGTGGCGCGGGGCGAGTTGGCCGTCCACCAGGGTGGGTGCGGTGGAGATATCCAGCGTCGGCTGGGCCATGTAGTTGCGCGGGTTGGCGCGAATCAGTTCGGCGAACTGCGCGCGCTCTTCTGCGGTTGCGCGCGGGCCGATCAGCATGCCGTAGCCGCCGGATTCGTTGGCGGGCTTGACCACCAGCTTGTCGAGGTTGGCCAGCACGTGTTCGCGCTGCTCGTCCAACATACACAAATAGCTTGGCACGTTGGCAAGTATCGGGTCCTGGTCCAGGTAGTAGCGGATGATCTGCGGCACGTAGGCGTATACCACCTTGTCGTCCGCCACGCCGGCGCCGGGCGCGTTGGCGATGCCGACCTTGCCGCTTTTCCAGGCGCGCATCAGACCGCGCACGCCCAGCGCAGAATCGGGGCGGAACACTTCCGGGTCGAGAAAGCCGTCGTCGATACGGCGATAGATGACGTCCACCCGCTGCAGACCGGAGATGCTTTTCATATACACCACGTTGTCGCTGCCGACGATCAGGTCGGAGCCTTCCACCAGGTAGGCGCCCATCTGCTGTGCCAGGTAGCTGTGCTCGAAATAGGCCGAGTTGTAGATGCCTGGGGTGAGTACCGCGATCACCGGATGCTCGCCGGGGCGCGGCGACAACGCAGCCAGCGTCTCAAACAGCTGGATGGGATAGTCGTCCACCGGCAGGATATGGGTGGTGCGGAACACTT
Organism: uncultured Sideroxydans sp.; assembly: GCA_964568895.1. Lineage (GTDB taxonomy): Bacteria > Pseudomonadota > Gammaproteobacteria > Burkholderiales > Gallionellaceae > RI-121. The sequence continues at coordinate 5,397 of CAZMSI010000005.1, forward strand.
CGGGGAAAATGCGTTTCATGATCTGGCGGTTTTCCAGCATGTAGGACACCCCGGAAGGCACGCGCAGATTGTCTTCCAGCACGTATACGGTGCCGTCGCGGTCGCGCACCAGATCGGTGCCGCTAATATGTGCCCACACGCCAAAGCGGGGCGTGACACCGACGCATTGCGGGCGGAAATTGCCCGATCCGGCCAGCACTTCCAGCGGGAATACACCGTCCTTGACGATATGCTGCTCGTTATACAGGTCGTTGATGAACAGATTGAGTGCGGTCAGCCGCTGCTTCAATCCGGCCTGGATGCGTTCCCATTCGGTGCGCGCCATGACGCGCGGGATGGGGTCGAACGGCCAGGCGCGGTCGATGTTGCCGGCTTCGCTGTAGACGGTGAAGGTGATACCCATCGCCTTGATGGTGGCGTCCACCGCCTGGCGGCGTGCAGCCAGTTCCGCCTGGTCCAGCGAGTTCAGGTAGTCGAACAGTGGCTTGGCCGCCGGCCTTGGCGACAGACCAGGCTCCAGCAGTTCGTCGTAGGCGGTGTTGTCGGCATATTCCGATGCGGCGATTTCCATGATGACGTTGGATAGTTTTGTGTATTTGATTTATGCAAAAGCAAATAGCGCGCCAGTCTTTTGGCTGATTGGCATAATGACTGCTGTCCGATAAACGGGGATACGCTATAATCCATTAGCGTTTAATGATATATGACGCTGGTTGTATCATTTAGGGTACTACGAAAGGTGCAGGCATGCCGTATTACATCTACAAGGTGTTTCAGACCCCCATCCTGAGGCTGGAAAAAATCGAGCAGCATGAAGAATATCGTCCGGCTTCGACGCGCGCCAAGGAATTGCGGCGCGAACTGGCATTGACCGAACAATGCGCAGTGAAGATGATATTTGCCGAAAATGAGCTGGGCGCCGAGGATCTGCTGTCGCAGGTGCGCGAACCTGCGCCGGAGCTTGGAGACGATTAATTAAAGATCAGGTATGGACGAGGATGCATTTCGCAAGGAACTGCGTGCCACCGATCGCTATGCCTGTCCGTTCGGCAAGGCAATCCTGGCCCGTTGCTGTGCCTGTTCGCTGTCCAGCAGGCGTGCGATTGCCGAGCGCGAGGCGGTGATCTGCACCCGGGAGCCGGCGCACGAGCAATGCGAAAAGTTGTATGGCCTGTTGTATGACAACTCGCAGTTTGCGCTCAAGCGGATCCATCCGGACGCCCCGTTGACACATGCGCAGAACATGAAAATCCAGTGCGGCGGACTGCGCGGCCTGCAACTCGTGCGGGACGCATCGGAACAGGTTTGCGATGTGGCTGCGCTGGTGGAAGCGGTGCAACATACCTTCGGCGGCCTGTCAGAATTGCCGTTCTCCACCATCATCCAGTCGGTATCGGCATTTCAGGCACGCAAGCCGCACGGCGAGTGAGCCTGTCCCCTGTGGTTTAATATGCGCTTTGTCTGGAGCGCGCAATCTTGAAACAACTCACCGATACCCTGTTGGACGAACTCACCCGCCAGGCGCAACAGTCGCCGCGGTTGCGCGCCAACCACAACCTGCACGCAGAAGCGAGCGACCCCATCCAGCGCTTGGCGATTGCGATGGAGCCTGACACCCTGGTGCGGCCGCATCGCCATCTTCATTCCTGGGAAATGCTGCTGCCGCTGCGCGGGCGTTTCGTCGTGCTGTGCTTCGACGATACCGGCACTGTCAGCAGCCGCACCGTGCTGGGTGAAGGCTGCGCGGTGATCGAAATGCCTGTGGGCACCTGGCATGCGGTGCTGTCGCTGGACGACGGCGGAGTGATTTTCGAGATCAAGCACGGACCGTATGATCCACAGACTGCCTCGGAATTCGCGTCGTGGTGCGCGATCGATGCCGATGCGCAACAGCTCAACGCCTGGTACGCGCGGGCGCAAATCGGGGATTGTCTGGCGTAGCCATGGCGCTCGACTGGAAAGATGGGCTGCCGTATTCGAGCCGTTTTGGCGACGTGTATTTTGCCGCCGATTCCGGGCTGGAAGAAACCCGCCACGTATTCCTGCAGGGCAACCGGCTGGCCGAACGTTTCGCCGCGCTGCAGCCGGGTGAGAGTTTCTGCATCGCCGAGACCGGTTTCGGCACCGGCCTGAATTTTCTGTGTGCGTGGCAGTTGTTCGAGCAGGTCGCCCCTGGCGGCGCCAGCCTGGATTTCTTCAGTATCGAAAAATTTCCGATCAGCGATGACGAACTGCATGCCGCGCTGGCGCTGTGGCCGGAGTTGCATGCACAAGCCGAAGTATTGCTGGTGCGCTGGCGCCGCCGCGTTCCTGGCTGGAACCGCTGGGGCTTTGCCGGCGGACGCATACGTTTGACGCTGGCAGTTGAAGATGTCGCCGCAGCCTTGCCGCAACTGCGTCCGGCAAGCGTGGACGCATGGTTTCTCGACGGCTTTGCGCCATCTAAAAACCCGGAGATGTGGAGTGAAGATGTGTTGTCGAACATCGGCCGCGCTTCGCGCGATGAGGCGACGCTGGCAACCTACACCAGCGCGGGTTGGGTGCGGCGCGGGTTGCAACAGGCCGGTTTCAAGATGGAGCGCGTGCCAGGCTATGGACGCAAGCACGAGATGCTGCGCGGCAAGCTGCCCGGAACAAGAGCGGCAGGCCGCGCACCGGCGACGGCGCTGGTGATCGGCGGCGGCCTGGCCGGATGTGCCGCAGCGCATGCACTGGCGCAGCGCGGCGTGGCGGTGACCTTGCTCGACCGCGCGCCGGTGCTGGCTGATGCGGCTTCCGGCAATCCGCGCGGCATTCTGCACGCGCGCTTCGGCGCGGGCATGAACGAACTGCACCGTTTCGTGCTGGCGTCCTACGGTCATGCATTGGGCCTGCTCGACGACGTGCTGCCGGCAGATGGCGTGCTGCGTGCGGAATGTGGTTTGCTGCAGCTTGCCTGCAACGGGGCGGAAGAAAAACGCATCGCGAAGCTTGCACAACTGGAATGGCCTGCGCATTTGCTGCAGTTCGTCGATGCGCGGCAGGCTTCGCAGCTTGCCGGCATTGTAATGAACTATGGCGGGATGTGGTTCCCGGCTGGTGGCTGGGTCGTGCCGCCGCAGGTGTGTGAAAATCTGGTGCAACATCCGCTGATTACGCAACGACTCGCTCATGAAGTGACGGTGCTGGAGAGAACTGCTGCCGGCTGGCTGGCGCGCGGTGAGGGGATGTCATGCGAGGCGGAACAGGCGGTGGTATGTGGCAGCTACCAGGCGCGCGCATTAAGTCAGCTTGCCGATTTTCCATTGCAGCCGGTACGCGGCCAGATCAGCGAACTGCCGGCAACAACGGCAAGCGGCAAGCTGCAGGCGGTGGTGTGCGGCGAGGGCTATTGCGCGCCGGCGGTGGAGGGACGACATGTGGCAGGTGCGACCGCGGGATTTGATGACGACGGGGTCGACCTGCGTGCAGCCGATCACGAAGCCAATCTTGCGCAGCTTGCGGCGAATATGCCGGCCCTGCGTGATGCCTTGGGCGATGTGGATGTGTTACAACTTGCCGGACGCGCCGGCGTGCGCTGTTCGGTACCGGGTGCGATGCCGCTGATCGGTGAGGTTGAGCCGGGTTTGTATTGCAGCCTGGCGCACGGTACGCGCGGCCTGCTCACGGCGGGCCTGGCCGGCGAGATGATCGCCGCGGCGATGTGCGGGCAGTTGGCGCCGTTGCCGCAAGCTGTTCTGAAAGTGCTGGCCCCGCAGCGGCTGCGCAAGCGAACAAAGGAATAATTCATTATGGCGAAAAAGAACCCTTCGCAGGAATTGAGTGAACTGCGTCCCGGCCAGTCAGTCGAGTTGCTGAAGGAGCTGCACATCCTGACGCGCGACGGCAAGCTGAACCAGGATTCCCGGCGCAAGCTGAAACAGGTGTACCACCTGTACCAGTTCATCGAGCCGCTGCTGCAACAGGTAAAAGACGAGCACGGTGCGGTAACGCTGGTGGATCATGGTGCGGGCAAGTCCTACCTCGGCTTTATTCTGTACGACCTGTTCTTCAAGGCACTGCGGGATGCTTCCCGGATTTTTGGAATTGAGGCGCGCGAGGAACTGGTCGTACATTCGCGCGAACTGGCACAGCGCCTCGGCTTCGGCGGCATGTCCTTTTTCAACCTGTCGGTGGCGGATTCGATTGTTTCGGATCGCTTGCCGGAAAAGATCGATGTGGTTACTGCGCTGCACGCCTGCGACACGGCGACCGACGATGCGATCAGGTTTGCGCTGGGCAAGCAGGCGCAGTTCGTCGTGCTGGTGCCTTGTTGCCAGGCCGAGGTGGCGGCAGTGTTACGCAAGAACAAGAATGCGATGCTGAAAAATCCGCTGGCCGAATTGTGGCGGCACCCGATCCACACCCGCGAATTCGGCAGTCATGTCACCAATGTGCTGCGCTGCCTTCAGTTGCAGGCGCACGGTTACCAGGTGACGGTGACCGAACTGGTGGGCTGGGAACATTCGATGAAGAACGAACTGATCGTCGCCAGCTACCAGAACCTGCCGCGCAGGCAGGCTGCGGAGCGGTTGACCGAGCTTTTGCAGGTGCTGGGACTGGAGGAACTGAACGGTCGTTTTTTCACCGCAAATTAACCCGGTCAGTCCCGGGGTTGGCGATTCCCGAAAAGTCGCCGGCAAGCTTGAGCATGGGGGGCGTTTGGGTTACAATGCGCGCCCTGTTGGTTTCGGCATGTTTCTGGAACCACAGGAAATTTACCTGCCCGTTCATGTTGGGGTGCCCATTGTTTCATCGTTGATGGGTCGGCTGACGGGTGGCAGAACTTAACCCTTAACGATTGGAGCAATATTACATGTCTGCAACTATGCGTGAAATGCTGGAAGCCGGTGTTCATTTCGGCCACCAGACCCGTTTCTGGAATCCCAAGATGGCACCGTTCATTTTCGGCCATCGCAACAAGGTTCATATCGTCAATCTGGAAAAGACCGTCGTCATGTTCGACGAGGCGGTCAAGTATGTGCGCAAGCTGGCTGCCAACAAGGGCACCATCCTGTTTGTGGCGACCAAGCGCCAGGCGCGCGAGATCATCAAGGAAGAAGCGCAGCGCGCTGACTGTCCTTACGTTGATCACCGCTGGCTGGGCGGCATGCTCACCAACTACAAGACAGTACAGATTTCCATCAAGCGCCTGAAGGAACTGGAAGCGATGATGGAAGACGGCACACTGGAGAAAGTTTCCAAGAAGGAAGGCCTGATGCTGCAGCGCGAGATGGACAAGCTGGAGCGCAGCCTGGGCGGCATCAAGAACATGCAGGGTCTGCCCGATGCAATTTTCGTAATCGACGTTGGTTACCAGAAGGGCACCATCGTCGAGGCGCAGAAGCTGGGCATTCCGGTGGTTGGCGTGGTTGACACCAACCATAACCCGATCGGCGTGGATTACGTCATTCCAGGTAACGACGACTCCAGTCAGGCAATCCGTCTGTATGCGCGCGGCATGGCCGACGCAGTGCTGGAAGGACGCGCCCAGGCGCTCAACGAGGTGGTTGAGCAGGCGGCGGCGACCGAGGAATCGGCGGCGTAAACAGCCGGTCCGGCAGAAAGGGGCGCGAGCCCCTTTTTTTACATGTTTTGTATTGAGAAAAGTTTCGTTTTGAAGGAGTAGAGCAATGGCGGATATTACCGCAAGCATGGTGAAGGAACTGCGCGAGGCGACCGGCCTCGGCATGATGGAATGCAAGAAGGCACTGGTTGAGACTGCGGGCGATGCCAAGGCTGCCGAAGAGCTGTTGCGCATCAAGAGCGGTGCCAAGGCCAGCAAGGCTGCTTCGCGTATTGCCGCCGAAGGCGTGGTGGATTCCTACATTGCCGCTGACGGCAAGACCGGTGCCGTGGTGGAAGTAAACTGCGAGACCGACTTCGTGGCCAAGAACGACGATTTCCTGGCATTCGCAAAAAACCTGGCGCAGACCGTGGCCGAGCAGGATCCGGCCGACATCGAGGCCTTGTCCGGAATGGCGATTACCAACGGTTCCGGCAGCGTGGAAGAAACCCGCAAGGCGCTGGTGATGAAGCTGGGCGAGAACATTACAGTGCGCCGTTTCGCGCGCTATGCGACTACCACCGGCAAGCTGGCTTCCTACCTGCACGGCAACAAGATCGGCGTGATGGTTGACTACAGCGGCGGCGACGAGACGCTAGGCAAGGATATTGCGATGCACATTGCGGCCAGCAAGCCCAAGGCGATCGACGCATCCGGAGTGGATGCGGAGGAGATCGCCACCGAGCGCCGTATCGCGATCGAGAAGGCGCGCGAAGCCGGCAAGCCGGAAGCGATGCTGGACAAGATCGCCGAAGGTACGGTGCAGAAATTCCTCAGGGAAATGACGCTGCTGGGCCAGGTGTTCGTCAAGGCCGAAGACGGCAAGCAGACCATCGAGCAACTATTGAAGTCCAAGGGTGCTTCGGTGTCCGCGTTCCAGTTGTACGTGGTGGGCGAAGGCATCGAGAAGAAGACCGAAGACTACGCCGCAGAAGTGGCTGCCGCTGCAGCCGTGGCGAAAGGCTAAGGAGCCTCTGAATATGTCCAACATGAGCCACGTTGTTTTCAAAAACGGGATTATCGCAAGGCGCGCGACGCTGGTCGTAGTTGATCTACGATGCCAAGGAGCACAACACGGCGAGAGCCCGTTTTTGTTGCAACCCGTACGGGCGCTGGCTTTGCGGGCGGTCTGCGGCGTCAGGCTCCTAGCAAAGGGAATAACCCTTCGCGTCGTCGCCTTTCTTGCATCCCATCCCGCAAAGGCCAGCGCGTGGTCATGTGGGACTTATTCGGAGGCTCCATAATGACCGCTGCCGATCCTGTCTATAAGCGCATCCTGCTCAAACTGTCCGGTGAAGCCCTGATGGGCGACGACAGCTATGGTATCAACCGCGAGGTGATCGAGCGCATCGTCAGGGAAATCGGCGAGGTGATTGAGCTTGGGGTGCAGGTAGCAATCGTGATTGGCGGCGGCAATATTTTTCGCGGTGTGGCGCCGGCTGCAGCCGGGATGGATCGTGCCACCGCCGATTACATGGGTATGCTGGCCACGGTGATGAATGCGATGGCGTTGCAGGATGCGATGATACGTTACGGCCTGGAATGCCGGGTGCAGTCTGCGCTTAACCTGGAGCAGGTGGCCGAGCCGTTCATCCGCGGCAAGGCGTTGCGCTACATGGAAGAAGGTACGGTAGTGATTTTCGGTGCCGGCACCGGCAATCCGTTCTTTACCACCGACACCGCCGCCGCACTGCGCGGGGTGGAGATGGGCGCGAACGTGGTGATCAAGGCGACCAAGGTGGACGGTGTGTACACTGCCGATCCGAAAAAGGATCCGGCGGCGAAACGCTATACCAAACTGGATTTCAACGAGGCTATTGCCAAGGATCTCAAGGTGATGGATGCGACGGCGCTGACCCTGTGCCGCGACCAGAAATTACCGATCATCGTGTTCAACATCTTCAAGCATGGTGCGCTGAAGCGCGTGGTGATGGGCGAGGAAGAGGGCACGCTGGTGCATTGCAATTGATGCGAGGAGTCGAACGATGATTGCTGATATCAAGAAAAATGCCGAGCAGAAAATGAACAGGTCGCTGGAAACGCTGAAGGCGGACTTCGGCAAGGTGCGCACCGGGCGCGCGCATACCGGTATTCTCGATCACGTGACCGTGGATTACTACGGCAACCCGACGCCGATCAACCAGGTGGCCAACCTGACTTTGGTCGATGCCCGCACCATCGGCGTACAGCCTTGGGAAAAGAACATGGTGGGGCAGGTGGAAAAGGCGATCCGCGATGCCGACCTGGGACTGAACCCGGCCACCAACGGTGACCTGATTCGTGTGCCGATGCCGATGCTGACCGAAGAGCGCCGCCGCGACCTGATCAAGGTGGTCAAAAGCGAAGCCGAAAATGCCAGGGTTGCGGTGCGCAACGTGCGCCGCGATGCCAACGAGCAATTGAAGAAATTGCTCAAGGAAAAGGAAGTCAGCGAGGATGAGGAACGCCGCGCGCAGGATGATATCCAGAAGTTGACCGACCGTTTTGTGGCCGAGGTCGACAAGGCGCTGCAGTCCAAGGAAGCAGACCTGATGGCAGTCTGAGTCAGATTGCATTCCATAGCGCAGCCAGCGTTTTCTCCAGCCTTATTGTAAAGGTGCCCAAGTGGGTCTATTTCAAAGTTCTACGCGCACTATTCCGGTGGCTCCCGAGATTCCGCGTCACATCGCGATGATCATGGACGGCAACGGGCGCTGGGCCCGGCAGCGTTTCCTGCCGCGGGTGGCGGGACACCAGCGCGGTGTGGAAACCGTGCGCGATGTGGTGAAAGCCTGCAACGAACTCGGGGTGGAGTACCTGACACTGTTTGCATTCAGCAGTGAGAACTGGCGCCGCCCGGCAGATGAGGTTTCGTTCCTGATGCAACTGTTCCTGAAAATGTTGCAGCGTGAGGTAAGCAAGTTGCACCAGAACAACATCCGCCTGAAAATCATCGGTGACCGCAGCCGTTTTGACGTTGCCCTGATACACCACATCGAGCAAGCGGAACAATTAACCGCAGATAACACCGCACTGACCCTGACCGTCGCCGCCAATTACGGCGGACGCTGGGACATCATGCAGGCGACGCAGGCGATGTTGCGCGACCATCCCGATCTGATCGACAGCTTCGATGAGACCAGTCTGGAGCCGTATCTTTCCATGAGCTATGCACCGGAACCCGATTTGTTTATCCGCACCGGCGGCGAGAAGCGCATCAGCAATTTCCTGCTGTGGCAACTGGCCTATACCGAGCTTTATTTCACCGATACGCTGTGGCCGGCTTTCGATCGCGCGGCACTGGAAGCGGCCATCGCCTCCTACCAGCAGCGCGAGCGCCGCTTCGGCCGGACCAGCGAGCAATTGCAGGGAACGCAACCGGAAGAAAGGGAAGCGGGTGCTTAAACAGCGCGTGGCCACCGCCATTGTCCTGGCGGTGCTGTTCCTGGCGGCGCTGTTTGCCTTGCCCAAGCTGGGCTGGGCGATCCTGGTGCTGGGCATCGTGATGGTGGGAGCATCGGAATGGGGCCGGCTGTCAGGACTGGATCAGCGCGGCGCGATGGCTTATTGGTGGCTGACGCTGGTATTGATGGCCGGCCTGTTGTGCGTCGAGGTTGAAAATTTTGCGCAGCCGCTGCATTTGATGTTCTATGGCTTGTCCGCGCTGCTGTGGTTGCTGCTGGTGCCGCTGTGGCTGGTGCGGGGCTGGCAGTTGCGCAACCCGCTGGCCATGGCCTTGCTGGGATGGGCAGTGCTGATCCCGACCGGGCTGGCCTTGATTGACTTGCGCGCGAGCAGTCCGTGGCTGCTGCTGGGCGTGATGGCGCTGGTGTGGATGGCGGACATTGCGGCCTATTTCACCGGACGTCGGTTCGGCAGGCATAAGCTGGCACCGGCGATTTCTCCGGGCAAAACCTGGGAGGGCGTGGCGGGGGCCGTGCTGGGTGTATCGGTTTATGTGGCACTGGCGGCATGGGGCAGCGGACTATCCGCGAAATATGCACTTCCCATAGCTGTTGTAATGTCGTGGCTGTGGGTGGCGCTGTCGGTGATCGGCGACCTGTTCGAGTCCGCGATCAAGCGCCAGGCCGGCGTCAAGGACAGCGGCACGCTGCTACCGGGCCACGGCGGTCTGCTCGACCGCATCGATGCCCTGACTTCTACGCTGCCGCTGGCGGCGCTGGTGTTGTTGTTGCAAAGGGTGGCATGAACGGGATGATGAATTTAGCAGTACTGGGTTCCACCGGCAGCATCGGCAAGAGCACGCTGGATGTGGTGGCGCGCCATCCGGAACGTTTCCGTATATTTGCGCTGACCGCAAACCGGCAGGACGAACTGCTGTTCGAACAGTGCCGGCAGTTTGTTCCGCGCTATGCGGTGTTGCTGGATGAGGCTGCTGCTGACAGGTTGCGCAACCGGGTTGCAGATGCTGGCCTGTCGACCGAGGTGCTGTGCGGTATGGAAGCGCTGGAACAGGTTTCCGCAGCACCCGAGGTGGATGCGGTAATGGCGGCCATCGTCGGTGCGGCGGGCTTGCGTCCGACACTGGCGGCAGCGCGCGCCGGCAAGAAGATTTTGCTGGCGAACAAGGAAACGCTGGTAATGGCAGGTGCCGTGTTCATGGATGCAGTGCATGCGAGCGGTGCAGTGCTGCTGCCCATCGACAGCGAACACAACGCAATTTTCCAGTCGCTGCCGCACGACTACAGCGGTAGCCTCGCTACGGGCGGCATCAGCAAAATCCTGCTGACCGCTTCAGGTGGGCCGTTCCGCAATACGCCTTTGTCCGAGTTGCATAGCGTCACGCCGGAACAGGCTTGCGCCCATCCAAACTGGGATATGGGCAGGAAGATTTCGGTGGACTCGGCCACCATGATGAACAAGGGGCTGGAGGTGATCGAGGCACACTGGCTGTTCAATGCGCCGGCCGACAACATTCAGGTGGTGGTACATCCGCAGAGCGTGATCCATTCGCTGGTGCAGTACGTCGACGGTTCGGTGCTGGCGCAGCTCGGCAATCCTGACATGCGCACACCGATCGCTTATGCGCTGGCATACCCGGAACGCATTGATGCCGGCGTCGCACCGCTCGACCTGTTCCAGGTGGCACAACTGAATTTTACGGCGCCTGACTTCGAGCGTTTTCCTTGTCTGGCACTGGCCTACCAGGTGCTGCGCGCAGGGGGCACCGCTCCGGCAATACTGAATGCGGCGAATGAAGTGGCGGTGGCGGCATTCCTGAATAAACAAATTCCTTTTCTTGCGATTCCGCGGCTGATCGAACAGGTGCTGGAAGCGTTGCCGGTGGCGCAGGTTGAAACGATGGAGGATGTGCTGGCCGCGGATGCGGCGGCGCGCGACAAGGCGGCCGCCCTGTTGCCGGAGGTGGCAGCGGCATGACCACGTTATTGGCATTTGTCGTTGCGATTGCGGTACTGGTGGTGTTCCATGAATTGGGACACTTCGCGGTGGCGCGACTGTGCGATGTAAAAGTGCTGCGCTTCTCGGTCGGGTTCGGCAAGATCCTCTATTCCCGCCGTTTCGGCAAGGGGGAGACCGAGTGGGCGCTTTCCGCCGTTCCGCTGGGTGGCTACGTCAAGATGCTGGATGAACGCGAGGGTGAGGTTGCGGCGCACGAATTGCCGCGCTCGTTCAGCCGCAAGCCGGTGTGGCAGCGCATGGCGATCGTGGCGGCCGGACCGGTGGCCAACATGCTGCTGGCTGTCGTGTTGTACTGGCTGATGTTCATGTATGGGGTGCCGGGGCTGAAGCCAATACTGGGGGAGATTCCGCCACAAACGCCTGCCGCTGCCGCGCGCTTGCAGGAGCAGGAAGCTGTGGTCAGCGTCAACGGGCGAACTGTTCCGAGCTGGCAGGAATTGCGCTGGAGTTTGCTGGATCTGGCCTTGCAGGGCAGAGAGGTCAACGTCGAGGGACGCCTGCCGGACGGTACGTTGCGGCAGCATGCGCTGGACCTGAGCCGGCTGGCGCCGTCTGACCTGGACGGAGATTTCATGAACAAGCTGGGCCTGCAGCCATACCAGCCGCTGGTACGCCCGGAGATCGGCAAGCTGGTGGCAGGCGGTGCGGCAGAGCATGCCGGGATACTTGAGGGCGATCTTGTGTTGCGTGTGGATGGCCGCGACCTCAGCCGCTGGGAAGAACTGGTCAAGGTGGTACGCAGTCACCCCGGCCGTATGCTGCAAATGGAAGTGCAACGTGGTGCAAACAGGCTGGTGATCGATGTCACACCGAAAGCGGTGAGCGAAAATGGCAAGCAGGTAGGCAAGATCGGTGCCGCGCCGCACATCGACCGGCAGGCATTCGATGCGATGCTGACCGAGGTGCGCTATGCACCGTTTGTCGCGTTCGGACAGGCGCTGCGCAAGACCTGGGAGACGGCGGCGGTGAGCCTGGAAATGGTGGGCAAGATGGTGGCAGGCCAAGTGTCCCTGAAAAATCTTTCCGGGCCGATCACAATAGCCAGTTATGCCGGGCAATCGGCGCAGATGGGAATGGGGGTCTACCTGGGTTTCCTGGCGCTGATCAGCATCAGCCTGGGTGTATTGAATCTGATGCCCATCCCCTTATTGGATGGCGGCCATTTGCTGTATTATACGGCCGAGTTGGTAAAGGGCAGCCCGGTGTCCGAAAAGGCATGGGAAATCGGACAGAGCGTGGGGGTTGCGCTGCTCGTCACTTTGATGGCTTTTGCGTTGTACAACGACATTAGCCGCCTGATTTTGGGTTAATACATAGATGAAATTAAAAACATTGGCAGTGCTGATTCCACTGCTGTATGCAGGTTCTGCTGCAGCTATCGAACCATTCACCATCAAGGATATCCGCATCGAGGGCATCCAGCGTACCGAAGCCGGGACCGTGTTCAGCTACCTGCCGGTGAAGGTCGGCGATACCATGGACGACGACAAGGCAGACACCGCGCTGCATGCGCTGTATGCCACTGGTTTCTTCAAGGACGTGCGCCTGGAAGTGGAGCAGGGCGTGCTGGTGGTGCTGGTAAAAGAACGGCCGGCAGTGGCCAGCATCGAAATCAACGGCGTGAAGAGTTTTCCCAAGAGCCAGTTGCGCGATAACCTGAAATATATTGGGTTGGTACAAGGGCGCATTTTCGACCGTTCGGCCCTGGCTAAGGCTGAGCAGCAGCTCAAGCGCGAATATGTCGCGGGTGGCAAGTATGGCGTGTCGGTGAAGACCACGGTAACGCCACTGGAGCGCAACCGCGTTGACATATCGTTCGACGTGAATGAAGGGGAAAATTCCAGAATTCGCCAGATCAATATCATTGGTGCGCATGTCTTCAAGGAAAGCGACCTGCTGGACATGATGAAGCTGAGCACCTCGGACTGGCTGAGCTGGATCTCCAAAAACGACCAGTATTCCAAGCAGAAACTGGCTGGGGATATGGAGACACTTCGCTCGTACTATCTGGATGCCGGCTACCTTGAATTTTCCATCGATTCCACGCAGGTTTCGATCACTCCGGACAAGAAAGATGTCTATATCACGCTTAATATTTCGGAGGGACCGAAATACACGGTTTCCAGCGTTAAGTTCGCGGGTCCGGAAAAAATCCTGCCGCATGATGAGATGCGCAAACTGGTATCGGTGAAGGCGGGTGACACTTTCTCGCGCAAGGCATTAACCGAGTCGTCCAAGCGGATTGGAGATCGCCTTGGCGATGACGGCTACGCCTTCGCCAACGTCAATGCGATACCGGAAATAAACAAGGAAAAGCACCAGGTAGCATTCACTTTCACGGTGGATCCGGGGCAGCGCGTTTACGTGAGGCACATTAACGTTTCCGGCAACACGAAGACCAGAGACGAAGTCATCCGGCGCGAGTTTCGACAAATGGAGGGCGCATGGTTCGATACCTCCAAAATCAAGAAATCCAAGCAGCGCGTGGACAAGCTGGACTTTTTCCGCGAGGTCAATATCGAGACGCCTGCGGTGCCCGATACCAGTGACCAGGTCGATGTTAACGTCGGGGTAAAGGAAAAACCCACCGGAAATTTCTCGGTGGGCGCCGGGGTTAACAGTGGCGAGGGCCTTGTGCTGAGCGCTGCCGTTAGCCAAGCCAACCTGTTCGGTTCCGGCAACTTCCTGTCGACCCAAATCAATACCAGCAGGGTCAACACGCTATATTCGGTTTCCTACAGGAATCCGTATTACACCAAGGATGGCGTCAGCCGCGGATTCAATTTGTACAAGCGCAATTTCAATTCGACTACCACCAATGTGGTTAGCCCGTATACATCCGCCACGCTGGGTGCGGGAGTCAATTTCGGCGTGCCAATCAGCGAGGACGACACCATCCACTATGGCTTGGCCTATGAGGATACGTCCATTGGATTGACGGCAAAAAGTCCGCAGCGTTATATCGATTACGTCAATACTTTCGGTCATTCCACCAAGAACTACATGGGTACGATAGGGTGGAGTCGGGACAGTCGGGATAGCGCGATTTACACTACGCAGGGTACGATGCAGAGCGCATTTGCCGAAATCGGCCTGCCGGTAGCGAACGGCCTGAAATATTACAAACTGAACTATCAGTATCAGCACTTTCTCCCGATCAGTCAGGATTACACGCTGATGCTGAACGGCCAGGCTGGTGTTGGTGGCGGTTATGGCAGCAAGCCACTGCCGTTCTTCAAGAACTTTTATGCCGGCGGCGAAGGTTCGGTACGCGGTTATCAGTCGAATTCGCTGGGACCGGTTGATTCGACCGGGCTGTCGACCGGCGGCAATAAGCGCCTGGTCGGCAATGCCGAGCTGATGTTCCCGATGCCGGGGCTAAGCAAGGAAAAATCGGTGCGCATGAGTGCCTTTGTCGATGCAGGTGAAATTTTTGGTACGACCACGCAAAATGTGTACCCTAATGTAATGGGCATGCGTTATTCGGCTGGTCTGGCGGTTGCCTGGCTGTCACCGGCCGGCCCGCTCAAGCTGAGCATGGGTTTTCCGCTAAACAAGAAGCCGGGAGACAAGCTGCAGAAATTCCAGTTCACGCTGGGATCACTGTTCTAGGAATCTGGCAAGGAGTCGGACGTGAATACTTTAAGGATATTGTTAGCGACGATATTGGTGGCGGGCTTGCTGCCGATCGCGCATGCTGCCGGGGATTTCCGCGTTGGTTACGTCGATACTGAGCGCATCCTGCGCGAATCCGCTCCTGCAATCAAGGCGGAGAAGAAAATCGAGAAGGAGTTCGCCTCGCGTGACCAGGAAATCAAGAAGCTGGCCAGGAAGGTCAAGGAAATGCAGGACCTTATGGACAAGCAGGGCGCTACGTTGCCTGATGACGAGCGTCGCAACAAGGAGCGCGAACTGTCGAGTGCCAGTATGGATCTGCAGCGCATGCAACGCGAATTCCGCGAAGACTTGAACCTGCGCAAGAACGAGGAACTGGCGGTGGTGCTGCAGCGCGCCAACAAGGCAATCCAGTCGATCGCGGTGAGCGAGAAATACGACCTCATCCTGCAGGAAGCGGTTTACCGCAATCCCAGGATCGACATTACCGACCAGGTCCTGAAATATCTCGCGGCAGAAAAGCCGGCTGCACCCTAGTCTGAATGGAGCAACAAGCTTACCGATTGGCGGATATTGCGGCGCGTTTCGGCGGCCGCCTGCTGGGTGATCCTGCGGCGACGGTGCGACAGATCGCCACACTGGATAGCGCAGGGAAGCAGCACATTTCGTTCCTGAGTAACAGCAAATACCGTGCGCAGCTTGCCGCCACCCAGGCCGGTGCAGTAATTCTGGGCGAGGCGGATGCCGATGCCACTGCGTTGCCGCGTATCGTGTGTGACAACCCGTATGCCTATTTTGCCAAAGTTTCCGCACTACTGAATCCGCTGCCGCAAGCTAAACCCGGCATACACGCCAGCGCCGTGATCGGCGACGGCGCACAGATCGACCCCTCCGCCCATATCGGTGCGTATGTGACGATCGGTGCGGGAGCGGTGATCGGTGCCGGATGCGTCGTTATGGAAGGCTGTAGCATCGGCGCTGGGACGGTGGTCGGCGGCAATGCGCGTCTTTATCCCCGGGTGGTGGTGTATCACGATTGCGTGATCGGCAATAACCTGATTGCACATTCCGGGGTCGTAATCGGCGCCGACGGTTTCGGCATGGCGATGGATGAGGGACGCTGGCTAAAAATTCCGCAGATCGGCCGGGTGTTGATTGGAGACGACGTGGAAATCGGTGCCAACACTACCATCGACCGCGGTGCGCTGGACGATACCGTGATCGAGGAGGGGGTGAAGCTGGACAACCAGATCCAGGTCGCCCATAACGTACGCATCGGTGCGCATACCGCGATTGCCGGTTGCGTCGGCATCGCCGGCAGCACCAGCATCGGGCGCTACTGCCGCATCGGCGGCAGTGCGGGTATTCTGGGGCATTTGCAGATTGCCGATGAGGTAGAAATCGCCGCGTTTACGCTGATCGGCAAATCCATACGCGAAGCAGGCAGCTATGCCGGGATTTTTCCGTTCGCCAGGAGCGAGGAGTGGCGCAAGACTGCGGCGCATTTGCGGCACCTGGATGAACTGGCACACAAGGTTAAAGTCTTGCAGCATGAAATCAAGGCATTGAAGGGGAAAGCCGAATGAGTACACAAATGGACATTCATGAAATCCTGCAGCACCTGCCGCACCGCTACCCGTTCCTGTTGGTGGACCGCGTGCTGTCGGTTGAGCCGGGCAAGGAGATTGTTGCGCTGAAGAACGTCAGTATGAACGAACCGTTTTTCCCGGGCCACTATCCGCACCATCCGGTGATGCCCGGTGTGCTGATCGTCGAGGCGATGGCACAGGCTGCGGCGCTACTGTCGTTCAAGAGTCTGGGCAGCAAGCCGGACGACAATATGGTGTACTACTTCGTCGGTATCGACGGCGCGCGCTTCAAGCGTCCGGTCAGCCCCGGCGACCAGTTGATCCTCAAGGTGGAAATGACTCGCAACGTGCGCGGGCTGTGGAAGTTCAAGGCGGTGGCCGAGGTGGACGGGCAGGTGGCAGCGGAAGCAGAAATCATGTGCACCATGCGAGAAAAGTAATGCGCCATCCGACGGCCATCATACACCCGGATGCGAAACTGGCGGACGACGTCGAGGTCGGCGCCTATACCATAATCGGCGAACACGTCGAGATAGGTGCCGGTACCCTGGTCGGCCCACATGTGGTGATCGACGGCCACACCCGCATCGGCCAGAACAACCACATCTTCCAGTTCAGCTCGCTGGGTGCGATCCCGCAGGACAAGAAATACGCCGGCGAGCCGACGCGGCTGGAGATCGGCGACGACAACATCATCCGCGAATTCTGCACCTTTAACCTGGGGACGTTGCAGGACGGCGGCGTGACGCGCGTCGGCAACAATAACTGGATCATGGCCTATGTGCACCTGGCGCACGATTGCCAGATCGGAAACCACACCATCTTCGCCAACAACGCGCAACTGGCCGGACACGTGCTGGTGGATGACTATGCCATTCTCGGCGGCTTCACCGTAGTGCACCAGTTCGTCCAGATCGGCGCGCACGTGATCACCGGCATGGGTAGCATCCTGCTGCAGGATCTGCCGCCGTATGTCACGGCTTCCGGCAATCCGGCGACGCCGCACGGCATCAATTCGGAAGGGCTGAAGCGGCGCGGTTTCGGCAGTCCCGCCATCATGGCCATCAAGCGCGCCTACAAGTCGCTGTACAAGTCCGGACTGTCGCTGGAAGAAGCGAAGGAGCTAATCCGGTCCCAGACCGGAGAGCATCCGGAACTCGATCTGCTGGCGGAATTCCTGGCCCGCTCGGAACGCGGCATCGTTCGTTGAGACGACTCTCGTTAACTAATGTATTAGCCACTGATTGACACGGATGGACACGGATTTTTCGATGGAAGCTTTTGGTGGGGATATCCACTTTCAGGGTGAGCGGTGAAGCGAATTCCGGCAAGGGGTTTATCTGTGTATATCCGTGTTCATCTGTGGCTGAGGTTTTGCTTGTGAATCAGCGACTCAAAACCATCGGCATGGTGGCCGGCGAAGCGTCCGGCGATCTGCTCGGCAGCCACCTGATGGCAGCAATCAAGCAGCACATGCCGGAGGTGCGCTTCATCGGCATCGGCGGTCCGAAGATGCAGGCTGCGGGGATGCAGGTGTTATTCCCGATGGAAAAACTCGCGGTGCGCGGCTATGTCGAAGTGTTGAAGCATTATCGCGAAATCGTCGGCATCCGCCGCCAGTTGCGCGAGCGCTTTTTGGCCGAGCCGCCGGACCTGTTCATCGGCGTCGACGCGCCGGATTTCAACCTCGATCTCGAGCTGGCGCTGAAGGCCCGCGGCATACCCACTGTGCACTATGTCAGCCCTTCGATCTGGGCCTGGCGCGGCGAGCGCATCCACAAGATCAAGCGTGCGGTATCGCACATGCTGGCACTGTTTCCATTCGAGGTACCGCTGTACCAGCGCGAAGGTATACCGGTGACCTATGTCGGCCACCCACTGGCGGACATGCTGGCCAAACTGCCCAGCCGCGATGCAATGCGCGAGCAAATGCAGCTACCCAAGCAGATCAAGGTATTCGCGCTGCTGCCGGGCAGCCGCCAGAGCGAGGTGAAGCAACTTGCGGCAATGTTCATCGAGACCGCCAGACTGATTCTGAAAAAATATCCGGATGCGCGCTTCCTGGTGCCGCTGGCCAGCCGCGAAACACGTGCCATTTTCGAACAGGAAATCTATAACTGCAAGGCTCAGGATCTGCCGCTCAAACTGCTGTTCGCCCATGCGCAGGATGCGATGATTGCGGCCGACGGCGTGCTGGTGGCATCCGGTACTGCCACGCTGGAGGCTGCGCTGCTCAAGCGCCCGATGATCATCACCTATCGAGTGCCTGCGCTGTCCTGGTGGCTGACCCAGCGCAAGCGCTACCAGCCTTATGTTGGGTTGCCCAACATCATGGCCGGGAAATTCATCGTGCCGGAATTGCTGCAAGAGGACGCCAAGCCGGAAAATCTGGCGCAAGCGCTGCTCAACCTGGTTGAGGACAAACAGGCGGTGGCCGAACTGGAAGAACGCTTCGAGGATATGCGCGCAACGCTCAAACAGGACACCGCACACAAGGCGGCACAGGCGGTGCTGCCGTACCTGGCCGATAAACCAACCTCTGAATTAGCCACGGATTGACACGGATGTTCACGGATAAAAACCCAGTCCGCATTTTAATCGGTGTACATCCGTGGCCAAGAGGTTCTGAATGAATACTGCGTTGATCGTTTGCGGTGTGGACGAAGCCGGGCGCGGGCCGCTGGCCGGGCCGGTATATGCCGCGGCGGTAATTCTCGATCAGGCTCATCCGATTGCCGGATTGGCTGACTCCAAGAAGCTCAGCGAAAAGCGGCGTGATGCGCTGGCGCTGGAGATCAAACAACATGCCAGTGCCTGGGCGATTGCGCAGGCTTCTGCGGCCGAGATCGACGAACTCAACATCCTGCGTGCCAGCTTGCTGGCGATGCGCCGCGCCGTTGAGGCGCTGTCCGTGGTTCCGCACGAAGTGCTGGTTGACGGTTTGTATTGTCCCGACACCGGCCTGCCCAGCCGCGCCATCGTCAAGGGCGACGGCAGTGTGGCGGAAATCTCCGCGGCCTCCATCCTGGCCAAGACTGCGCGCGACGCGGCCATGCTGCGGCTGCACGAGCGTTATCCGCAGTACGGTTTCGACGGGCACAAGGGCTATCCGACCGCCGCGCATCTTGAAGCGTTGCGGCTGCATGGCGTATCGTGCGAGCATCGCCGGAGCTTTCGTCCGGTGCGCGATCTGTTGCAGGGAGAGTAGTGATGGTGTTCTACAAGCTGATACATGTGCTTGCCGTGATGCTTTGGGTCGGCGGGATGTTCTTCGCCTACATGGTGCTGCGACCGACGGCCACCGAGGTGCTGCAACCGCCGGAACGGCTGAAATTGTGGAACAGTGTATTCAAGCGGTTCTTCAACTGGGTATGGCTGCTGGTCTAT